>NZ_BAAAZG010000008.1:4611-21978 GCF_039536785.1 Actinomadura miaoliensis | reverse complement strand
GAGGCGGCCCGGCCCGCCGACGCGCTGAGAGCGCTCTCTCGAGCCTCGTGGGCTCCCCTCGCTCATGTCAAGCGCAGCCATGAAAAGGGCCTCTCAAGTCGCACAACGCCGAATGCGTGCAGATGCTAGGCGCCGAAGAGACGTTGGGAAGCGCTCTCATTGGGCCTTGACAGCGCCCGCGGGCGGGGTGACATTGGCCCCGGATCCGGCAGGCGGTGCGCCACTCGCGGCGCCGCCCGTCAGCCTCAGCGAAAGGTCCCCCCGCCATGTCCTTTCCACCCCCGCCGAGGCGTCCGCGCCGCCGCTTCACGGCCGCGCTCGCCGTCATCACCGCTCTCGCCTTCGCCGTCGCCCCGCTTCCCGCGCAGGCGTCCGTCCCCCCGCCGCCGGCGGGATGGAGCCTGGTCTGGAGCGACGACTTCGACGGCCCGGCCGGTGCGCCTCCCTCGTCCGCCAACTGGCTGATCAGCACCGGACACGGCTACCCCGGCGGCCCCGCCAACTGGGGCACCGGCGAGGTGCAGCGCTACACCGCCGATCCCGCCAACGTCGGCCTGGACGGCTCCGGGCGACTGCGCATCACCGCGCTGCGGTCGTCCTCGGGCGAATGGACCTCGTCCCGCATCGAGACCCGCCGCACCGACTTCAAGCCCGCCGAGGGACGGGTGCTGCGGATCGAGGGCCGCATCCGCATGCCGGACGTGTCCGGCGCGCAGGCCCTGGGCTACTGGCCCGCGTTCTGGGCACTGGGCTCCCCGTACCGGGGCAACTACTGGAACTGGCCGTCGATCGGCGAGTTCGACATCATGGAGAACGTCAACGGCATCGACTCGGTGTGGGGCGTGCTGCACTGCGGCACCAATCCCGGTGGTCCCTGCAACGAGACCAACGGCATCGGCGCCAGCCGCGCCTGCCCCGGCAGCCCCTGCCAGGCGGGCATGCACACCTACCGCTTCGAGTGGGACCGCACCGTCACCCCCGAGCAGCTGCGCTGGTACGTCGACGGCCAGCAGTTCCACACCGTCACCGAGAGCCGGGTCGGCGCGGACGCCTGGGCGGCCATGACCGGCCACGGCGGCTACTTCCTGCTGCTCAACCTGGCGATGGGCGGCGCGTTCCCCAACGGGGTCGCCGGGCGCGCCACACCCACCGCCGACACCGTCTCCGGCCGGTCGATGCTCGTCGACTACGTCGCCGTCTGGCAACGCTGAGATCACGTTCCCCGGGCCGCCGCGCGTCGTCACGGCGCGGCGGCCCGAGGCATGCCAGTGTCAGCCTGTGACAATCCTCATATAAAACGACGCTTCCTTTTATTTCCCCGGCGCGACACCCTTGGTTCGGGCGGCCTTCACGATGAAGTGGAGTCTTCGGTGCTGCCTGTGCGCGTCCCCACCCCCCTGCCGCGCGGCGGCCGGCCCGGCGCCGACCGCGAACCCCGCAGGGGGACCAGGTGGAGGGCCATCCTCCCGCCGCCGGGCCGATGGCGCCGCCCGCTGCGGGAACTCCTGCTGGTCGTGCTGCTGTTCGCCGCCTACAAGCTGGGACGCCTGCTCGGCGCCCATCACGTCGAGGAGGCGTTCGCCAACGCCGGGCGGCTGTGGGACGCCGAACGCGCCCTGCGGCTCCCCAGCGAGGAGGACCTGCAGGACTGGCTGCTGAAACTGCCCCCGGCGGTCGTGGCGGCCAACGTCTACTACAAGTACGTGCACTTCCCGGCCACCGCGCTGTTCCTGGTCTGGACGTACGCGCGGCGTCCCTGGCACTACCGGTGGGCGCGGACGGTGCTCGCGGTGATGACGGGCGTGGCGCTCGCGGTCCACATCGCCGTGCCGCTCGCCCCGCCGCGCATGCTGAGCGGCCTCGGGTTCGTCGACACGGCCGCCGTGTACGGGCCGGGCGTGTACGGCCCCGCGCACGACGACGGCATGGCCAACCAGTTCGCCGCCATGCCCTCCCTGCACGTCGGGTGGGCCGTGTTCGTCGCCGTCAGCCTCATCCTGTCCACCCGCACCAGGTGGCGCTGGCTGTGGCTGGCGCATCCGGTCGTCACGCTCGGCGTGGTCGTCGGCACCGCCAACCACTACTGGCTGGACGCGGCCGTCGCGCTGGTGATCCTCGCCGTCGTCATGGTCGTGCTGCGCCCGCCCGCGCGCCCTCGCCGGCACCCGGGACGCGACCGCGAACGCCTCGATCATCCGGACGCCGCCGTCCCCGGCTCCGACAAGAGCACCGCGCCGCATGCCCCGGTGGCCGCGTAGGACGGCCGACGCGATCGCCGGAGCGGGGGTCGTGGCGCGCCGCCGCGGCGGCCCGTCCGTGCCGGCCCGCGGGGCCGGGAAGGGCGACCGCCGGGTTCAGGAGCCGTCGTCGCGGCCGGGGTTCTCCAGGCGGAAGAAGTTGCTCTGCGTCCCGTCCGCCTTGTGCTCCTGGTAGATGAAGTTGAGCTTGCGCTCGTCGAAGGTGCGGAACCAGTCGTCCCAGGAGATCTCCTCCAGGTTCTCGCCCCGGTAGCCGGGGAAGTCGAGCAGCAGCCTGCCCGGCCTGCCCTCGTACTCGCTGCCCGGCACCGTGACGGGCTTGGCGCCGCGCTCCTCGGCCCACTGCCGGATCGCGTCGTGGTCGGTGGTCACCAGGCTGCGGCCGGGACGGTCCTCGTGCTCCTCCGGCGAGGTCACGTGCTGCTGGTACCGGTGCTCTCCCTCGACGGGGCGGCCCGAGTCCGACATGGCACTCCTCCTCAGGTCACGCTGGTCGGTACGGCGGTCGCCCCTACCCCGGACAATTCCGGTTAAAAGCGAACAAACCAAACCTTGGAGGGGTGCGGGCCGCGCCTTTTCACTCGGCTTCGCCCGGACGGCCCGCGGTTCGCTCGGCGGGGCGCCGGTGATACGCCCGCCATTCGGCCATGCCCTCGAACGCGCCCGAGCGCAGCGCGGCGACCAGGCGGCGGATCCACTCCAGCTCGGCCAGGTCGATCGCGATCCGGTAGTCGTCCTCGATCAGGTGGATGTCCGCCACGCCCAGGGCCCTGGTCTCGGCCATGTGGGTGCGGTAGCCGTCGACGCGTTCGGCGATCCGGTCCGCGCGCCGCTCCAGCAGCTCCACGGCCTCGTCGGGAGGCAGGGCGGGCAACAGCGACAGCCCGGCCACGAAACGCGGGAACTCGTGGTGGGGCTCGCCGACGAGTTCCCGGAGCCAGTCGCGGATCTCCCGGCGCCCGCGGTCGGTCAGCGCGTACACGGTGCGCTCGGGACGCCGCCCCGCCCGCGCCGTGCCGGCCTCCTCGATCAGGCCCTCGCGGTGCAGCGCGCGCACGACCGTGTACAGCGAGCCGTACTTGATGTTGATGCTGTCCTGCTTCTCGCGCTCGCGCAGCGTGGTGACCATCTCGTAGGCGTGCATCGGCCGTTCCTGCAGCAGGACCAGCACCGCCAGCGCCAGCGGATTGCTGATCTTCCGTTCTCCGGTCATGGCCCCCTCTCGGTCGCGCCCAACCCTAGCCCCGCGCGGACCGGCGGCGGGCGTGCGGGGCGCCGACCGGCGGGCGCCGCCGACCGGCGGGGCCGGTAACCTCGCGGATCATGACGGTGCTGCGTTCCCTGGTCTTGTTCGTGCTGGCCGCCGTCGCGGAGATCGGCGGCGCGTGGCTGGTGTGGCAGGGCCTGCGCGAGCACCGCGGCTGGCTGTGGGTGGGCGCCGGGGTGGTGGCGCTCGGCGCGTACGGCTTCGTCGCCACGTTCCAGCCGGAGTCGCACTTCGGGCGGGTCCTGGCCGCCTACGGAGGCGTGTTCGTGGCCGGGTCGCTGGTGTGGGGCGTCGTCATGGACGGTTTCCGGCCCGACCGGTGGGACGTCGCGGGCGCCCTCGTCTGCCTCGCCGGAGTGGGGATCATCATGTACGCCCCGCGCGGCTGACACCCGTCACCGCCTCACGTGACCCGGGCCACGGGGGACATCCCGCCATTCCTGATCGTTGGTCATGGCGAAATCGCTAGCGTTGTCTGCGACACATCGGCTGACCTGCGTCTCTCCGGAGGTGCTCCATCATCCCCGTTCGCGGCCGGGCGACCCGGCGGGTGGCGGCGCGCCCGGTGGTCGCGCCGCTGGGCCGGTTCCGGCATCCGGCGCAGGCGGTCGTCACCGGGTTCGGCCTCGCCATGACCATCGGCACCCTCCTGCTGTCGCTCCCCGTGGCGACCGAGGAGGGCCGACGGGCCCAGTTCCTGGACGCGCTGTTCACCGCCACCTCGGCGGTCTGCGTCACCGGCCTGGTGACCGTCGACACCGGCACGCACTGGTCGCTGTTCGGCGAGCTGGTCATCCTGGGGCTGATCCAGGCGGGCGGCCTGGGCATCATGACCCTGGCCACGGTGTTCGCGCTGCTGATGTCGCGGCGGCTGGGCCTGCGCGCCCGGCTGGTGGCGCAGGCGGAGACCAAGACGTTCCGCAGCACGGACGTGCGGCGGGTGCTGCGCAACGTGGTGCTGTTCAGCCTGGCCTGCGAGACCGTGGTGGCCGTGGTGCTGACGACGCGGTTCGCGCTGGCCTACGACGAGTCCCTCGGCCGGGCCGCCTACCACGGCGTCTACCACTCGATCACGGCGTTCAACAACGCCGGGTTCGCGCTGTGGTCCGACAGCCTGGTCCGGTTCGCCGCCGACCCGTGGATCATCCTGCCGATCTGCGCCGCGGTCATCGTCGGCGGGCTCGGCTTCCCCGTGGTGTTCGAGCTCGCGCGTTCCTGGCGGCGCCCGCGCGGCTGGTCGGTGCTGACCCGCGTCACCGTCGCCGTCACCGGGGCGCTGCTGGCCGGCGGCACCCTGGTGCTGACCGCCGCCGAGTGGAACAACCCCGCCACCTTCGGCCGCCTCAGCGAGCCCGCCCGCTGGCTGGCCGGGTTTACCGCCGCCGTCATGCCCCGCTCGGGCGGCTTCAACAGCGTCGACGTGGCGCAGATGCGCGCCGAGAGCTGGCTGGCCACCGACGTGCTGATGTTCATCGGCGGCGGCAGCGCGGGCACCGCGGGCGGGATCAAGGTCACCACGTTCGGGCTGCTGGCGTTCGTGGTGTGGGCGGAGATGCGCGGCGACACCCGGGTCCACGTGGGGCACCGGCGGCTGCCCGAGGGCACCCAGCGGCAGGCCGTGGCGATCGCCCTGCTCGGCGTCGGGCTGGTCGTGGCCGCCACGTTCACGCTCATGGCGTTCACGTCGCACGGCCTGGACCGGGTGCTGTTCGAGGTCACATCCGCGTTCGGCATCGTGGGCCTGAGCACCGGCATCACCACCGAGCTGCCGCCCGCCGGACGGATCCTGCTCATCGTGCTGATGTTCGTGGGCCGCACCGGCCCGCTGACGTTGGCGACCGCGCTGGCGCTGCGCGAGCGCGTCCGGCGCTACGAACTACCCGAGGAGCGACCCATCGTTGGCTGACACACGACACGACCCCGTGGTGGTGATCGGGCTGGGCCGGTTCGGTTCGGCGCTGGCCCTGGAACTGGCCGCGCGCGGCACCGAGGTGCTGGCCATCGACCGCCGGCCCAAGATCGTGCAGGGGCTGGCCGGGCGGATCACCCAGATCGCCACCGCCGACGCCACCGACCTGCAGGCGCTGCGCGAGCTGGGCGTGGGCGAGTTCCACAGCGCGGTCGTGGCCATCGGCGGCGACCTGGAGTCCAGCATCCTGGTCACCTCGCTGCTGGTGGAGCTGGGCGTCGACGACATCTGGGCCAAGGCCGTCACCCACCAGCACAAGCGCATCCTGGAGCGGATCGGCGCCCACCACATCGTGCTGCCCGAGCACGACATGGGCGAGCGCGTCGCCCACCTGGTCAGCGGCCGCATGCTCGACTACATCGAGCTGGACGAGGACTACGCGCTGGTCAAGACGCACCCGCCCAGGGAGTTCGTCGGGGTGCCGCTCGGCGAGACCAAGCTGCGCAGCAAGCACGGCGTGACCGTGGTGGCGGTCAAGCCCCAGGGCGAGCAGTTCACCTACGCCACCGCGGACACGGTGCTGCAGTACGGCGACGTCGTCCTGGTCGCCGGGCCCGCCGGCAAGGCCGAGCGCTTCGCCGAACGGCTGTGACCGCGCGCCGTCCCGGGCGGCGCGTCACGGGCGGCGCAGCGACGGGCGGCCTCGTCACAGGTAGCGCAGCCACAGGTACGGCGTCGCCAGCGCCACCGAGACCAGGGTGACGACCAGCCCGTACCGGGTGAAGCGCCAGAAGCTGATGGGCGTTCCGTTGCGGGCGGCGATGCCGAGGACGACGACGTTGGCGGAGGCGCCGACGGCGGTGGCGTTGCCGCCCAGGTCCGCGCCCAGCGCCAGGGCCCACCACAGCACCTGCCCGGCGTCGCCGTGCTGCTGGGCCAGGTCGGCGACGATCGGGCTCATCGTGGCGACGTAGGGGATGTTGTCGACGATCGCCGACAGGGCCGTCGAGCACCACAGCAGCATCATCGTGGCGACGGCCAGGCGTCCGTCGGTCGCGTCCGCGGCGGCCTTGGAGATGTCGGCGATGACGCCCGTCTTCACGAGCCCGCCGACCATGACGAACAGCCCGGCGAAGAACACCAGCGTCGGCCACTCCACCTCGCGCAGGGCGTCCTCGGTGGTGACGCGGGTCGCGGCCACCAGCAGCCCCGCGCCCAGCAGCGCCACCACCGACGGCTCGTAGTGCAGGACCGGATGCAGGACGAACGCGGCGATGACGACGGCCAGCACCGCCAGGCTCTGGGCCAGGAGCCGCCGGTCGGTGATGGCCTCCTTCTCCTCCAGGGCCATGACCGCCGAGGCCCGGTCGGGGTCGTAGCGGAACGCCGAGCGGAACAGCCACCGGCACAGCACGCAGAACACCGCCGTCAGCACCACGATGAACGGCGCCAGATGGACGAGGAAGTCGTTGAAGGTCAGGCCGGCGCGGCTGGCGATGATGATGTTGGGCGGGTCGCCGACCAGCGTGGCGGTGCCGCCGATGTTGGAGGCCATGACCTCGGCGATCAGGTACGGCTCGGGGCGCAGTTCGAGCCGGTCGCACACCAGGAAGGTGACGGGGGCGATGAGCAGCACGGTGGTGACGTTGTCCAGCAACGCCGACGCCCCCGCGGTGATCACCACCAGCATGACCAGCAGCCGGTAGGGGCGTCCCCGGGCGCGTTTGGCGGCCCAGATCGCCAGGTACTCGAACACGCCGGTCTGCCGCAGCACCGAGACGATGACCATCATCCCCAGCAGCAGGAACACGACGTTCCAGTCGATGCCGGTGTCCTCGGCGAAGAACGCCGCGGGGGCGTCGGTGACGTGCAGCAGCAGCATCAGCCCGGCGCCGCCGAGGGCCACCGCGGTGCGGTGGATCTTCTCCGTCGCGATCAGGACGTACGCCCCGACGAAGATCACGATCGCGATGACGGCGGTCAAGGAACCCTCCTGCTCAGCGGACGCGGCGGCGTGGACTGCGGCGCGGACGGCGCGGCACGGGGCCGTCGCCGTCGGACGCGGCGTCCGGAGGGCGCCGAGGCCGTGCGAGCGGGCGGAGGGCCCGGAGAGGTGGCGGGGTCATCGGCGGCCGGCTTTCGGGGCAGGTCGGAACGGACGCCGACCAGACTTCCCGGCACACCGCGCATGACCCTAACGCCATTTCGGTGCCCGTGCTACCAGGCGCTTCCGCGCGTACGGCGGAGGGGCGGAGCGGGCGGCACGCCGCGAGAGTGCAGAACCCGCTCCGCGCCGCGGGACACTTTACTCTTCCGCTCCGGGTGGGATCATCCGGGCCCGGTCGTCCCAAAGGCTCACCGGGAAGGCGGACGCCCCTCCTCCCGCGGGCGGCCGGTTGCGGGGGAGGGGCGCGTCGGAGCCGGGAACGTCAGCCCAGGGACATGTCCCTGCGGCGGAAGCCGCCCATTCCGGCGGCCGCCACCACGGCGGTGACGGCCACCAGCCACACCAGCGGCGTGGCGGTGAACTCGTCGCCCGGCAGCTTGGGGATGTGATTGAACGGCGAGACGTCCTGCATCCACTGGTCGAGCTGCAGCGTCGGCCCGAACAGCGTGATCAGGACGACGGCGCCGAACACGCCCCAGCTCGCCGCCGTCAGCCGCGGCAGCAGGCCGAACAGCGCGACCGCGACGGCCGCGACCAGCCACACCGCGGGCAGCTGCGCCAGCGCGGCGCCGGTGACGCGCGGCAGCCAGCCGCCCACGTCACCCGAGTTCAGGCCGTGGACGAGACCGGCGGCGGCGCCCGCGACGGCCAGCCCGATCGCCGGCCCCGCCAGGGGGAACAGCAGGTGCGCGGCCTCCCAGCGGAGCCGTCCCACGGCCGTGGCCAGCACCGGCTCGGCGCGCAGGGACGTCTCCTCGGCCCGCATCCGCATCACCGTCGACACCGCGTACCCCGCCGCGAACACGCCCACCAGGCTCATCGTCGAGGCGAAGTAGGCGTCCACGATCGCGGTCTGCCCGCCCAGCCGCGCCATGATCTCCTCCAGGTCGGGGTTGTCCTTCACCAGGTCGTCGACCCCGTCGGCCACCCCGCCGAAGACCACGCCGAGGGCGGCGAACCCGGCCAGCCAGCCGTACAGCGGACGGCTGTGCAGCCGCCACGCCAGTCCGAACGGGCCGGACAGGGAGGCCGGCGCCTCGGCCGGGCCGAGCGTCGGCGGCAGGAGGCCCGCCGCGACGTCCCGGCGTCCCGACAGCGCCGCCGCCGCCGCGACCAGCACGGCGACCAGCGCGACGCCGAGCAGCAGGACCCACCACCGCTCGTCACCGAAGGGGGCCAGCCGGATGCCCCAGCCGAGCGGCGACAGCCACGACAGCCACTGCAGGCCGTTGCCCTCCCCGCCGACGTCGGCGGCCAGCCGGACGACGAACGCGGCGCCGAGCGCGGCGATCGAGAGCCCGCGCGCCGCCCCCGCGCCCTCGGTGAGCTGCGCGGCGACCCCGGCGACCGCAGCGAACACCCATCCGGCCATGGTGAACTGCAGGCCGAGCGCGACCGCCCCGGCCGCGGACACGTCCTGGGCCGCCGTCCCGGCCGCGGCCAGCGCGCCCAGCACCACGCTCGCCCCCATGGCGACCAGCAGCGCCGCGGCCAGCCCCGCGCCGCGGCCCAGCACGGTGGCGCCGAGCAGCTCGCGGCGCCCGGCCTCCTCCTCCACCCGGGTGTGCCGGATCACCACCAGCGCGCAGATCAGCCCGACGATCACCGGGATGAACCCGGCCCGCTGCGCGGCCAGGGCGCCCAGGTCGGTGCCGTGCAGCGGCCCGTACAGGGCCAGGAACGTGGGGCTGGTCCCGGACGTGCGGGCGTACTGCAGGCGGTCCGCCTCGGTCGGGAACAACCCGCTGAAGCTCGAGACGAAACTGGCCGGCATGACACCGATCAGCAGGACCCAGATCGGCAGGATCGCCCGGTCGCGGCGCAGGATCAGCCGGACCATCGCGCCGGTGCCCACCAGCGCGTGCCCCGCGCCCCGGTTCTCGGCGCCGCTCATCGCACGGCCTCCTGCGGCAGCTCGTCCTGGTAGTGACGCAGGAACAGCTCCTCCAGGGTGGGCGGCTGGCTGGTCAGGCTGCGCACCCCGATGGACGTCAGCTGCCGCAGCACCTCGTCCAGGCTGGCGGTGTCCACCTCGCACCGCACCCGGTGGCCGTCGACCCGCAGGTCGTGCACGCCGGACAGGTTCGACAGCCCGTTGGGCGGCGCCGACAGCTCGGCGTCGATGGACGTGCGGGTCAGGTGCCGCAGCTCGGCCAGGGTGCCGGTCTCCACGGCGCGGCCCTTGCGGATGATGGTCACCCGGTCGCACAGCGCCTCGACCTCGGACAGGATGTGGCTGGACAGCAGCACGGTGCGGCCCCGGTCACGCTCCTCGCGGACGCACTCCTGGAAGACCTCCTCCATGAGGGGGTCCAGGCCGGAGGTCGGCTCGTCCAGGATGAGCAGGTCCACGTCCGAGGCCAGCGCGGCCACCAGGCCGACCTTCTGCCGGTTGCCCTTGGAGTAGGCGCGGCCCTTCTTCTTCGGGTCCAGCTCGAAGCGCTCCAGCAGCTCGTCGCGGCGGCGCCGGTCCAGGCCGCCGCGCATGCGGCCGAGCAGGTCGATCACCTCGCCGCCGGACAGGTTCGGCCACAGCGTCACGTCGCCGGGGACGTAGGCCAGGTGCCGGTGCAGGCGGGTGGCGTCCTTCCAGGGGTCGCCGCCCAGCAGCCGGGCGGTGCCCTCGTCGGCGCGCAGCAGGCCGAGCAGGATCCGGATGGTGGTGGACTTGCCCGCGCCGTTGGGGCCGAGGAAGCCGTGCACCTCGCCGGTCCGGACCGACAGGTCCAGCCCGTCCAGCGCCCGTGTCCGGCCGAACGTCTTGACCAGCCCGGACACCTCGATGGAGAACGTGGTCTGTTGTGTCATGAATACACCTCGTAAGGGTGTGCGGGTATGGGGATGCGGCCGCCGCGTCCTGCGGGCGTGAAACCCGGGACGGGCGGTGAAGGGGAGCAACGGACGATGTCCGTGACACGGCGAACGGCGGTCGCCGTGGCCGGTCCCGGCCTGCCCACGGGCACGCCGGCGACGATCCGCGGCGGGACCGGCACGGGGCGGCACGAGGCCGCCGGTGATCAGGCGGGCGGGTCGGAGTCGGCCTTGCGCGCGGCGGCGTCCGAGGTCGGGATGCGCTGGTCCGGATCGGACTCGGCGCCCCCCGGCGCGGAGGCCCGCATCTCCTCCAACACGGCGCGGCCCTGTGCCACCACTGCCGGATTCATCAGATCGTCGGAGAGGATGTCGAGCAAGGCCAGGGCCATGCGCGGGTAACCCGCCGGCGTGAGGGGATCGGCTCCCAGGTTCCGCGTCATGTGCTCGTGCAGGACGACCGTCCCAAGACTCATCGCGCACATGACGGCCGCGTAGGCGTGCGGGTCGGCGGTCTTGGCCGGAGCCAGGCCCTCCGCGCCGTTCACGATGAGGTCCTCGGTGAACGCCACCGCCTCGTCGAACAGCCGCGCCGCCGCCTCCGACCCGTCCACCAGGGCCCGGGCCACGTAACGCTGCACCGACAGCGCCAGGGTGATCGCACCGGGCAGGAACCCCGGGGTCGCCACGGCGCCCTTGAGGGCCTCCTGCTTGGTCTCCCGGATGACCTTCATGACGTACTCGTCGCACGCCCGGCGCAGCGCCTCCTTCGAACCGAAGTGGTGCTGCACCAGCCCGGGGGACACCCCGGCGGCCTTGGCGATCCCGCGGATCGTCGCGCCGCTCACACCGTGTTCGGCGAACTCCCGCAGAGCCGCGTCCCGGATCCGCGCACGCGCCGTCAGGTCGTCGCTCGCCCGTGACTCGTTGACTGTCACACCCTCATCATCCAATACAAACGTTCAATGCGCAATACGTTTGTATCGTCGATCGGTGTCCGGTCCGTGCCCGGGGATCCTCGGGCACGGTCGCCGAGGGCGGCCACGCGACGGCCTGGAGCGGCTCAGCGCGGCGCCGACCCCCCACCGGGCTTCTGCAGGAACTCCATGCAGCTCTTGAGGGCCTCCTGCGCCTTGACCGGGTCGAATCCGGGCGGCGGGGCGGTGGCCTGGCCGAGCTCCGGCAGATTCACCCCCCGTTTCTCCAGGCAGGCCGCGAGGGTCTTGTACGCGCTCGGCGTGACCGTGGGCGTGGCGCGACGACGCGGAGCCTCGGTGCCCGCCCCGCCTCGCGGCGTGCCCTCCGGCGTCGTCGTCTCCGCCGAGGCGGACGGCGAACCCGGCGCGGGCACGGGCGACGTGGACCCGGAGGGAGCGGCCGACACCGCGGGCGGCGGAGCCGCGTCTCCGCCGTCGCCGTCGTCGTCACCCCCACCGCAGGCCGTCAGGGCCAGCGCGGGGACGACCAGAAACGCCATCGCGTGACGTCGGACCGCTGTGCGTGTCACCTGTGATCCTCCCGTGACGATGGACGTGCCGTGCGCGAACGGGGGTGCGCGAGCGGGGGTGTGCGAGCGCGCGCGGGGACGCCGTCCAAGGATGCCAAGGAGCGTCCGCCGCGGTAATTCACGCCGTGACAAAGATCGGGCGGCCGTCGCTCACCCGCGTGAGCAACCGCGCGTTCCGCCCAGCGGAAACGCGCGTGGACGGGACGGCCCCCCGTGCGCCCACCATGGCCCCATGAGGACGTCGGCGGCGGGCGAGTCCGTCCTGTCCCGTGTGGTGCGGATCGTCGAGGCGTTCGGCCCCGACGACCAGGCCCTGGGCGTGACGCAGATCGCGCGGCGGGCCGGGCTGCACGTGGCCACGGCCTCCCGGCTGGTGGACGAGCTGGTGCGGCACGGCTGGCTGCGGCGCGACCCCGACCGGAGGGTCCGCATCGGCGTGCGCATGTGGGAACTGGCGTCCCGCGCGTCCCCCGCGCTGACCCTGCGCGAGGCCGCCATGCCGTACATGGAGGATCTGCACGCCGTCGTCGGCCACCACACCCAGCTCGGCGTGCTGGAGGGCCGGGAAGTCCTGTTCATCGAACGGCTGTCGACACCCGAGGCCGTGGTCAACCTGACCCGGATCGCCGGGCGGCTCCCCGCGCACGTGTCGTCCAGCGGGCTGGTGCTGCTCGCGCACGCCCCGCGCGACCTGCAGGAGAGCGTGCTGGCCGGGCCGCTCGCCGTCTACACCCCGCACACGGTCGCCGATCCCAGGCGGCTGCGCGCCGTGCTCGCCGACGTCCGCCGCGGCGGCGTGGCGTTCTGCCGCGGCTTCGTCGACGAACGCGCCACCGGCATCGCCGTCCCGCTGCGCGACGCCGACGGCGAGGTGGTGGCGGCGCTGTCGGTGGTCGTGCCCAACGACGACAACGCCCGCATGCAGATCCCCGCCCTCAAGGCCGCGGCGCGGGGAGTCTCCCGCGCGATGCGTCCCGGCATGCCCCGCCCCTGACCGGACCCCGCCCCTCGCCTCTCTCATTCAGCGAGAAGGCTCTGGTGACGCGCGCCACACCCGAACCATGCTCGGTCTGCCCCTGGTGACGAGGAGGACCCATGGCGACAGACCTGCCCGCCGCCCCCGAAACCGAGCGCGTCCCGTCCGGCCCCGCGACGATCCGGCTGCGCGTGGCCGCCAAGACCCCCGTGGCCGACGGCGTCGTCGCGTTGACGCTGACCGCGCCCGACGGGCGCCGCCTGCCCGACTGGACGCCCGGCTCCCACATCGACCTGGTGCTGCCGGGCGGCCTGACCCGCCAGTACTCCCTGTGCGGCGACCGCTGGGACGCGTACGCCTACCGCATCGGCGTGCTGCGCGAACGCGACGGACGCGGCGGCTCGGCGTACGTCCACGACGTGCTGGAGGAGGGCGGCACCGTCGCCATCGGCGGCCCCCGCAACAACTTCCGGCTCGTCCCGTCCGACCGCTACCTGTTCATCGCGGGCGGGATCGGCATCACGCCCCTGCTGCCGATGATCCGCCAGGCCGACATGCTCGGCGCCGACTGGCGGCTGCTGTACGGCGGCCGGTCCCGCGCGTCCATGGCCTTCCTCGACGAGCTGACGCCCTACGGCGACGGGGTCACCGTCGTGCCTCAGGACGAGCGGGGCCTGCTCGACCTGCCCGCCTGGCTGCCCGCCGAGGCCAGGCCCGACACCAAGGTCTACTGCTGCGGCCCGGCCCCGCTGCTCGACGCCGTCGAACGCCGCTGCGCCGCCTGGCCGCCCGGCCTGCTCCGCACCGAACGGTTCGCCGCCGGCAACACGGTCGACCAGGGCACCGCCCGCGACGGGGCGTTCCAGGTGGAACTGCGCCGCTCGGGCCTGTCGCTGTCGGTGGCCCCCGGCCAGTCGGTGCTCCAGGCCGTCGGCGCCGTCGGCGTCAACGTGCTGTCGTCGTGCCGGCAGGGGCTGTGCGGCACATGCGAGACCGGTGTGCTGGACGGCGTCCCCGACCACCGCGACTCGATCCTCGACGACGACGAGCGCGCGGCGGGCGACTGCATGTTCATCTGCGTGTCCCGCGCCCGCTCCGAACGCCTCGTCCTCGACCTGTGACCCTGGAGGAGCCCCCCATGACCACCGCCACCCTGCCCTCCATCGACGCCGACCCGTTCGCCCCCGACGTCCTGGAGAACCCCTTCCCCCTGCACGCCGCCCTACGGGACGCCGGGCCCGTCGTGCACCTGACCCGTTACGACGTCTACGCCCTGGGACGCTACGAACACGTGCACGCCGCGCTGACCGACTGGCAGTCCCTGCAATCGGGGGCCGGGGTGGGCCTGAGCAACTTCCGCTACGAAAAGCCCTGGCGTCCCCCGAGCCTCCTCCTGGAGGCCGACCCGCCCCGCCACGACGCCCCCCGCGCCGTACTGACGAAGATCCTCGGCCCCCGCGCGCTCCGGCGCCTGCGGGAGGCGTGGTTCTCCGACGCCGAAAAACTCGTGGACGAGGTGCTCGCGGACGGCGAGGAGTTCGACGCCGTCACCCGCCTCGCCCAAGCGTTCCCCCTGCGCGTGTTCCCCGACGCCGTGGGGCTGCCCAAGGAAGGACGCGACAACCTCCTCCCGTACGGGGACCACGCCTTCAACGCCTTCGGCCCGCCCAACGCCCTGGTGAAGAAGGGCGAGCCGCGCGTGCCGGAACTCGCCGGCTGGGTGGGGGAGCAGTGCCGCCGTGAACGGCTGAGCGCGGGAGGATTCGGCGCGCAGATCTGGGCGGCGGCCGACCGCGGCGACCTCACCCACGACCAGGCGCCGCTCGTCGTCCGGTCCCTGCTGACCGCCGGGGTGGACACCACCGTGCACGGCCTGGCCGCGGTGCTGTACGCGTTCGCCACCCACCCCGCCCAGTGGCGCCGCCTACGCGAAGACCCCTCGCTCGCACGCGTCGCGTTCGACGAGGCGGTGCGCTGGCAGTCGCCCGTGCAGACGTTCTTCCGGACCGCCACCCGCGACGTCGTCATCGGCGGCCACCTCGTACCGGACGGCAGGAAGCTGCTGATGTTCCTGGGCGCCGCCAACCGCGACCCCCGGCGCTGGCACGACCCCGACGTGTTCGACCTGTCCCGCGACCCGTCCGGGCATGTGGGCTTCGGCATGGGCATCCACCAGTGCGTCGGCCAGCACGTGGCACGCCTGGAGGCCGAAGCCCTGCTCACCGCCCTGGCCCGCCGCGTCGAACGCATCGACCTGCTGGGAACGCCACGGCAGCACCTCAACAACACCCTGCGCGCCTGGGAGTCCGTGCCGGTCCGCGTCCACCCGGTTGCGACAATGAGACCGTGAGGGTGGTGGTCGTCTCCGACACGCACGCGCCGCGGCGCTGGCGCTCCTGCCCTCCCCGGGTCGCCGAGCACCTGCGCCGCGCCGACGTGATCCTGCACGCCGGCGACGTCTGCACGGCCGACGTCCTCGACGAACTGTCCGCCTACGGGCCCGTCCACGCCGTCCTGGGCAACAACGACGGCCCCGACGTGGCCGACTGGGGCGCTCCGGAACGCCTGGAGCTCGACCTGGACGGGCTGCGCGTCGCCATGGTCCACGACAGCGGCCAGGCCAAGGGCCGCACCGCCCGCATGCGGCGCTGGTTCCCCGACGCCGACCTGGTCGTCTTCGGCCACTCCCACATCCCCATGGACCAGACCGGCGACGGCGTACGCATCTTCAACCCCGGATCACCCACCGACCGGCGCCGTCAGCCCCACGGCACCGTCGGCGAACTCGACATCCAGGACGGACGCCTGATCGAAGCCAGGATCATCCCCGTCACCTGACGCCTCGAGGGTGGGGCGCGCCCTGGGACATAGGCGGCCTTCTCTACGATGTCGGACGGTACAGGCAGGACAGCCCCGGCCGACCGGCTCCACGTCACCGGACAGCGGACGGTTCCGCCCACGGTTCGGATCGTTCCAAGCCCCTTCCGAGCGGGCCCGGCACGCTCCCACGGCGTGTCCCAGGGGCCGGCGGGCGCTCTACCTTCGGGAAGGCAAGACGGACATGGCCCAAGACGAACCCCGCAAGCACCCCGTCGACGAGGTGCTGCCCGTCCCCAGGCTGGCGCTCTACGGCTTCCAGCACGTCCTGGCGTTCTACGCCGGTGCCGTCGTGGTGCCCATCCTGGTCGCGGGCGCGATCGGCCTGTCCGACGAGCAGCTCGTCTACCTGATCAACGCCGACCTGTTCACCTGCGGCATCGCCACGATCATCCAGGCCTGGGGCTTCTGGCGGATCGGCATCCGGCTGCCCATCGTGCAGGGCGTGACGTTCACCGCCGTCGCCCCCATGATCGCCATCGGGCAGGGCGCCGAGAACGCCACCGCCGCGCTGCTGGCCATCTACGGCGGCACGATCACGGCCGGAATCGCCACCTTCCTGGCCGCCCCGTTCCTCGGCCGCCTGGTCCGCTTCTTCCCGCCCGTGGTCACCGGCACCGTCCTGACCGTCATCGGCGTCGTGCTCCTGCCCAACGCCCTCACCGACGCGGCGGGCGGCGCCGAGGCCAAGACCGTCACCAAGGACTTCGGCAGCTGGAAGCACCTGCTCTACGCCGGCGGCACGCTGCTGTTCATCCTGCTCCTCCACCGGCTGCGCCGCCCGTTCCTCAGCAGCATCGCCGTCCTGCTCGGCCTGGTGGGCGGCACCCTCGTGTCCTACCTGCTGGGCGACACCCGGTTCGACCAGGTCGGCCGCTCCGACTGGTTCGGCGTCACCACCCCCTTCCACTACGGCGCCCCCACCTTCCAGATCGGCGCCATCGTGGCGATGCTGCTGGTCATGCTGGTCACGGTGGTGGAGACCGTGGGCGACGCCAAGGCCACCGGCGAGATCGTCGGCCGGCGCGTCACCGACGACGACATCACCCGCGCCCTGCGCGCCGACGGCCTGTCCACCTTCCTCGGCGGCACGCTGAACGCCTTCCCCTACACCTGCTTCGCCCAGAACGTCGGCCTCGTCCGCCTCACCGGCGTCCGCAGCCGCTTCGTCGTGGTCGCCGCCGGGATCTTCATGATGGTGCTGGGCCTGTTCCCCAAGGCCGCCGCCTACGTCGCGTCCATCCCGAGCGACGTCCTCGGCGGCGCCGCCGTCGCCATGTTCGGCATGGTCGCCGTCGTCGGCATCCAGACCCTCGCCAAAGCCGACCTGCGCGACGAACGCAACGCCCTGGTCGTGGGCATCAGCATCGGCGTCGCGCTGCTGCCCGCGACCGTCCCCGCCTTCGGCGAGAACATGCCCCGCGACGTCGCCGCCATCCTCAACAGCGGCATCACCCTCGGCAGCCTGACGGCCATCATCCTGAACCTGGTGTTCAACGTGCTCACCCGCAGGCCCCCGCAGCAGGCCGACGAACCCGGCTCCGGCCCCCGCGCCACGGAGACCGCCCCGGCCTCCTGACCCCTGCCCGGCGGGC
>NZ_BAAAZG010000008.1:0-4569 GCF_039536785.1 Actinomadura miaoliensis | reverse complement strand
GTGAGGCCGCCGAGGCGGCGCCTGATCGTCGCACGTCCCCAAGGCCCGCACGGTCTCCACGAACCCGCGCAGCAACGGCCGCGTGTCACCCTCACGCCAGCACAGCGCGACGACCGTGGGCGCGGGCTCGGGCGTCAGCGGCCGGTAGACCACCCCGTCCAGCCGCAGCCGCGACACCCCTGCAGGGGCGATGGTGACCCCCAGCCCCGCCCCGACGAACGCCACCAGCGTCTGCCATTCCACCGCCCGCTGGACCACCCTCGGCGTGAACCCCGCGTCGCCGCACACCCCGCTGACACGGTCGTGGAAGGCGGGACCGGCCGCCCGGGGGAACAACACGAACGGCTCGTCGGCCAGCGCCTCCACCGCGACGGCCTCGTCGCGGCCGAGCGGATGGCCGTCCGGCAACACCGCCACGAAGGGCTCATGCTGTACGGGGACGGCGGCCAGATCCGGCCCGGCCGGCGTCTCGCGAACGAGCCCGACGTCCAGCGCGCCCGCCCGCAGCGCGTCGACCTGCGGAGCGCTCGTCAGCTCCCGGAGATCGAGCTCCACGTCCGGACACCGCCGCCGATACCCGCGGATCGCCTCCGGCAGCACGGTGAACGCCAGCGACGCGGCGAACCCGACGCGCAGCCGCCCCGCCTTGCCACCGGCCACCCGCCGAGCCGCGTCAAGCCCGCCCGACACCTGCTCCAGCGCGCCGCGAGCCGCCGGCAGCAGCTCCCGCCCGGCCGGGGTCAGCGTCACCCCTCGGGCATGCCGCTCGAACAGCTTGTGCCCCACCCGCCTCTCCAGCCGGCCGATCTGCTGGCTGAGCGGCGGCTGCGCGATGCCGAGAACCTGCGCGGCCCGTCCGAAGTGCAGCACCTCCGCCACCACCACGAACGCGCGCAACTGACGGAGATCCAGCTCCGGTGGCGGCGGCGTCATACGCCAACTGATATCACCAACCCGCTCCTGGAGTATTGGACGTATGGGAACGCCCGCCCCTAGGGTCGCGGACATGGCAGAACGCAGGGCGATCCTCTCCGGATCGACGTTCGAGGAGAACATCGGCTACGCACGCGCCGTCGTGGACGGCGACTGGGTGCACGTGTCGGGCACCACCGGCTTCGACTACACGACGATGACCATCTCCGACGACGTCGTCGAACAGGCCGAACAGTGCCTGAAGAACATCGGCGCCGCGCTGGCGGAGGCGGGCTGCGGCTTCGAGGACGTCGTCCGCGTCCGCTACATGCTCCCGGACCGCACCGACTTCGAGCCCTGCTGGCCCACCCTCCGCCACCACTTCGCCCCCGCCCGCCCCGCCGCCACCATGATCGTCTGCGGCCTCGCCGACCCCCGGATGCGCATCGAGATAGAAGTCACAGCCCACCGCCGCCACCCCTGACCCACGCCGCAGAAACCAGCCACCGCCCCACCGCAGCGCCCGGCACACACACTCCGTCCCTGCCACGGACGAGTGGCACGGCTGTCCCGCGGCCTCGCCGGTCGTCGCCGAACCCTCCACCCTTGGACACTCCCCGGCATCCGCAGCGTCACCCCGTCCGCTCCGCCTGGCTGCCGCCGTCGCCGCCCTCGACCACCCCCAGCCCTACCGCACACCACTGCTACTGCACCGCAGGCCGTCGGTGCCCCACGCGTGGGTGACGTCGTGCCTGGTGAAACGCCAGCCGACGGTGTCGCTCTCTGCTGCGCTTGGGCCGGGCTTGATGCACTGGCTGTCGCTGGCGGCCGTCAAGCCCTGTGCAGTGCTCGCCCTGGTGGCACAGCCGCCGCGTCCCGTTGCGCTGGTGTAAGCCTCTGACGCAGTGGTTGCCGGGGAGCCGACGGTTGTCGAGATACGTGGTTGGCGGCTTGATGTGGGGCTGCGTCCGCTGGGCGGTGTGCCCATGCTGGGGTGGCGGTCGTGGCTTCCTGTGACGCGCCAGCCGACGGTGTCGCTTTCGGCTGCGTTGGGGTGGGGCTTGATGTGCTGGTTTGTCGCCAGCGTCCGTCAAGGGTCTGTGCAGTGTTCGCCGTGGTGGCGGCGGCCGTCGCGTCCTGTTGTGTTGGTGTGAGCTGTGATGCGGTGGCTGCGGAGTTGACGGTTGTCGGGATGAGTGGTTGGCGGCGCGACGTGGGGGTTGGTGGCGTCCGCTGGGCGGTGTGCCCATGCCCGGGGCGGCGGCCGTCGCGTCCTGTTGTGTTGATGTGAGCTGTGATGCGGTGGTTGCGGGGGAGCTGACGGTTGTTGAGATGCGTTTTGGTGGCTTGATGTGGGGTTGGCGGCGTCGACTGGGCTGTGTGCCCATGCCTGGGGTAGCGGTCGTGGCTTCCTGTGACGCGCTAGCCGCCGATGTCGCTTCCTTGCTGCGTTGGGGGTAGGGGTTGATGTGTTGGGTGGTTGCTGGCGGCTGCTAAGGGTCTGTGCAGTGTTCGCCTTGGTGGCGACCGCCGTCGCATCCATTGCGCTGGTGTGAGCCTCTGACGCAGTGGCTGCCGGGGAGCTGACGGTTGTCGGGATGCGTGGTTGGCGGGTGATGTGAGGGCTGGCGGCGTCCGCTGGGCTGTGTGCCCATGCCTGGGGTGGCGGTCGTGGCTTCCTGGGACGCTCCAGCCGCCGGTGTCGCTTCCTGCTGCGTTGGGGGTGGGGGTTGATGTGCTGGGTTGTCGCCAGCGGGTTAAGGGTCTGTGTAGTGCTCGCTTCGGTGGCGGCGGCCGTGTCCTGTTGTGTTGGTGTGAGCTGTGATGCGGTGGCTGCGGGGGAGCTGACGGTTGTCGGGATGAGTGGTTGGCGGCGTGAGGGCTTCCGCGGGGGTTGGCGGCGTCGACTGGGCTGTGTGCCCATGCTGGGGCGGTGGTCGTGGCCCCCTGCTGTGCCGGTTGTCGAGGTGGTGGCTGCGGTCGTTCAGTGTCGCGGCGGCCTGGCCGGCACGTCAGCAGGGCGGGTAAGCGCACTGTGGCCGTCCGGCAAGCATGAGGCGGTGAAGGTCGGAGCCATGCGAAGGGGAGTGAGAGCTTGCGGTCGGCACTCGCAAGCACGGTATCTCTGCCCGGAAAGGCCCCTCTGCCTGCGACGCCCAGGGCGCGGAAGGAGCGCAGGGGCGTGCCGGCATCCTCGCGGGGACGAGCGGGGATCGGTGAGGTTGCGGATCGTCGAGACCGTCGTACCGCTCGGCAGAGGGCGGCTCAGGCGGCGAGGAACGCGCCGAACGGCAGGTTGCGCACCAGCCAGAAGGCCATGACAAGCGCGAACAGAGCCCAGATGAGCCGTGGATCCCCCGCCTTGGTGCGGGTCGGCCGGTCACCGGCGCGGGCGATCGTCCAACGGAGCCAGAAGAACGCCAGCACCGGCAACATGGCCACCACGAACACGTTGAGCCCGAGCGCCTGCCCGAGCTGCCCGTGCGCCAGCGCGTGCACCGTTCGCAGCGCACCGCAGCCGGGGCACTGGTACCCGGTCAGGGCCAGAAACGGACAGGTCGGGTAGTGGCCGTCCTCGTTGGGGTCGACGGCCGCCACGTACGACACCACCGCACCGGTGAGCAGCAGAACACCGACCGGAGCGGCGAGTCGGCCGGCCAGTCCGCCCGGCATCGGCAGAGCGGACCAGCGATCGTTCGTCATCGGAACACGTGCCGTGTGAGGGGGGATGCCGTCAGGTGTTGCTCGCGGCGGCGAGCGTCACGATGAAGTACACGACGCCCACCACGACACCGACGACCGCGGAAACGATCGCCCACGTCCTGGCGTTGTTGGAGGCGCTCTGCGCGCCCTGGTAGTCGCCCGACTGCCACTTGGAGTTGACCTGGGCGGCGTAGACGATCGACACCACGCCCGCGGGCAGGCAGCAGAGGATCGTGGTCAGGATCGCCCACACGAGGTGGTTGGGGGGCGGAGAGGACGGCGGCTGGTAGCCGCCGTAGCCTGGCTGCTGCCCGTAGTAGCTCATGGAGCACCTCCGGTACCCGGGGAATGGATCACCCTTGTAGATGGTTGAGCACTTTGCGCGGTTCTTGATCCTAGAGACAACGGACCGTCCTCGGCCATGGCCGTAACTGTCACAGCCCTGGTGGGGAGGCCCCTCCGTGCGACGCCGCGCCTCCGGGTGCGACGCCGCGCGGTTGCCTGAGGGAGCACGTTGCCGCAGGTCGCAGGGCGTGAGACGGCCGGATGCCCCGGCTCGTAGGCCGGCCGTCCTGGTGCTCGTGAGGACGGTGGGGACGTGCTGAGGGCGGCGCGGGCGTCGATTTGACGTCTGGTCTCAGACGACGTAACTTGTACGTTCGGCCCTAGGGGAAGCGAGACGCCCACGTGCGGCGGCCGTCCCAAGGGGACCATCATCCATCTCTCCCTGGCAAGATCCTTCTACGTGTGTCACGCACGCGTGTGGGTGGACTGTCGGGAGCGGCCCGAATTTGACAATCGAGCCGGATCTGATGAAATAGCACGGCCGCCCGGAAGTCGCCGCGAAAGTGGCGCCGGAAGGGCGGATACCAGAAAAGAACGGGAAATTGACAGCCCGATCGGATCTGGTAAATTAGAAGAGTCGCCCCGGGGGCGGGAAACGCGAAAGCGGGA
>NZ_BAAAZG010000007.1:0-118320 GCF_039536785.1 Actinomadura miaoliensis | reverse complement strand
CCGGCGGCGGCGACGGCGGCGCGGCGCACCGCCCCGCGATCCGCTCCGCGACCGTCTCGCCGGCCGGTGTCGCGGGCGGCCGCGCGCTGGGCGGCGAGGCGCTGCAGCTGCAGCTGGACTCGTTCCTGGCCCGCCACGAGGCCGAGCTGATCGCGTTCCGCCGCGACCTGCACATGCACCCGGAGCTGGGGTACGCCGAGCACCGCACCACGGGGCGGATCGTCGAGCGGCTCACCGCCGCCGGGCTGACGCCCACGGTGCTGCCCAAGGGCACCGGCCTGTTCTGCGACGTCGGCCCGGCCGACGGCCCGACGGTGGCGCTGCGCGCCGACATCGACGCGCTGCCGCTGCAGGACGAGAAGGAGGGCGTGCCGTACCGGTCGACGGTGCCGGGCGTCGCGCACGCCTGCGGGCACGACGTGCACACCACGATGGTGCTGGGCGCCGGGCTGTTCCTGGCGCAGCAGGCCGCGGCGGGGCTGCTGCCGGGCCGGGTGCGGCTGCTGTTCCAGCCCGCCGAGGAGACTCCAGGCGGGGCGCTGGACGTCATGGCCGCCGGCGGCATCTGCGGGGTCGACCGGGCGTTCGCGCTGCACTGCGACCCGCGCATCGAGGTCGGCCAGCTCGGCCTGCGCACCGGGCCGATCACCGCGGCCTGCGACAAGGTGTACGTCAAGGTCACCGGGCCCGGCGGGCACACCGCCCGGCCGCATCTGACCGCCGACCTGGTGTACGCGCTGGCCAAGATCGTCACCGAGCTGCCCGCCGCGCTGTCGCGCCGGGTCGACCCGCGCTCCAGCCTGTCGCTGGTGTGGGGGCGGGTGTCGGCCGGGTCGGTGGCCAACGCCATCCCCGACGACGGCATCGCCGAGGGCACCGTGCGCTGCCTGGACGACGAGGCGTGGCACCGGGCGCCGGAGATGATGAAGGCGCTGCTGGAGTCGGTCGCCGCCGCCTACGACGTGGAGGCGTCGCTGGAGTACGTGCGCGGCGTCCCGCCCACCGTCAACGAGGCGACCAGCGTGCAGATGTTCCGCGACGCGGCCACGCAGACGCTCGGCGAGGACGCGGCGGTGCCCACGCCGCAGAGCCTGGGCGGCGAGGACTTCGGCTGGTACCTGGAGTCGATCCCGGGCGCGCTGGCCCGGCTGGGCGTGCGCACTCCCGGTTCGCCGGGCGAGTACGACCTGCACCGCGGCGACTTCGACGTGGACGAGCGCTGCATCGCCGCCGGCGTCCGGGTGCTGAGCGCCACCGCGCTGACCGCGCTGTGGGACGGCGGCCGTCCCGGCGACCCCGAGCAGGTCGAGGGCGCCGCCGTGGCGTGAGCCGTCACCGGCGGCGACGAGAGATTCACCGTCCGCCCCGGGCCGGGCCCGGGGCGGCGTTCCCCGTCCTCACCGGACGGCGGGCGGGCCACCGCACGAGCGGCCTGACCTGTGGCGATATGCCTACACCTTGGTAACGGACCCGTTGCGAATCGGCGCATCGTGGGCGTTTTGGTCTGTTTACCGGGTAGCGTCCGATCGATTTCGGCGGCCACTGTGCGGGCCGCCATTTCGAGGGCGGGGAACGGAAGGAGCGCCAAACGTGCGCCGTGGACTCAGGATTTCGCTTGTCACGCTGACGGGCGCAGCGCTCACGCTCGGCGCTTCGGCGTGCGGCGGCAAGAAGGCCACCACCGGTGGGGACGACGGCGGCGGCAAGAAGACCGTCAAGGTCGGGCTGGCCTACGACATCGGCGGGCGGGGCGACAAGTCGTTCAACGACGCCGCCTACGCCGGTCTGCAGAAGGTGCAGTCGACGCTCAACCTCGAGGTCAAGGACATCGAGGCGACCAAGGGCGAGAGCGACAACGACAAGGTGCAGCGGCTGGAGCTGCTGGCCAAGTCCGGCTACAACCCGGTGATCGCGGTCGGGTTCGCCTACGCGGGCCCGCTGGGCAAGGTCGCCAAGAACCACCCGAACACCAAGTTCGCGATCGTGGACGACAGCTCGGTCACCGGCCCGAACGTCACCAACCTGGTCTTCGCCGAGGAGCAGGGCTCCTTCCTGGTGGGCGCCGCGGCGGCGCTGAAGTCCAAGACCGGCAAGATCGGCTTCATCGGCGGCGTGGACACCCCGCTGATCAAGAAGTTCGAGGCGGGCTACACGGCCGGCGCCAAGAAGGCCAAGCCGGACATCAAGATCGACGTCAAGTACATCTCCCGCGGCACCGACTTCTCCGGCTTCAGCGACCCGGCCAAGGGCAAGACCGTCGCCGAGGGCCAGTACGACGGCGGCGCCGACGTGATCTACCACGCCGCCGGCCTGTCGGGCGTCGGCCTGTTCCAGGCCGCCGCCGCCAAGCAGAAGTACGCGATCGGCGTCGACTCCGACCAGTACCAGAACGCCGAGGCGGCGCAGAAGCCGCTCATCATCACCTCGATGCTCAAGCGGGTGGACACCGCGGTGTTCGACTTCGTCAAGGCCGCGGGCGAGGGCACGGCCAAGGCCGGGCCGATCACCTTCGACCTGAAGAACGACGGCGTCGGCTACTCCACCGCCAACGCCGCGGAGATCAAGGACGTGCAGGCCAAGCTGGACGAGTTCAAGCAGCAGATCGTCAGCGGCGCGATCACCGTCCCCACCAAGTGACCTGAACGTGCCTCGGCCCGGGAGGGCGGCCAGCGGCCTCCTCCCGGGCTCTGGTGTAGGAGGACCAGGGATGTCCACCACTGAGCGGCCGTCCGACACCGGCACCGCCGCCCCGCCCGCGTTCGAACTGCGCGGCATCACCAAGCGCTTCCCCGGCGTCGTCGCCAACCACGACATCGACCTGACCGTCACCGCCGGGACCGTGCACGCCATCGTCGGGGAGAACGGCGCGGGCAAGTCCACCCTGATGAAGATCCTCTACGGCATGCAGCGTGCCGACGAGGGGACCATCAAGGTCGGCGGCGAGGAGGTCAGCTTCCACTCGCCGTCGGACGCCATCGCCCGAGGCATCGGCATGGTGCACCAGCACTTCATGCTGGCCGACAACCTCACCGTCCTGGAGAACATCGTGCTGGGCGCCGAGCGCCTGCACGGGATCGGCGCCAGGGCGCGGCGGCGCGTCGAGGAGCTGGCCGGGCGGTACGGCATGCGCGTCGACCCGGGCCGGCTGGTGGAGGAGCTCGGCGTCGGCGACCGGCAGCGGGTCGAGATCCTCAAGGTGCTCTACCGGGGCGCCCGCATCCTGATCCTCGACGAGCCCACCGCCGTGCTGGTGCCGCAGGAGGTCGAGGAGCTGTTCGCCAACCTGCGCGAGCTGCGCCGCGAGGGGCTCACCGTCCTGTTCATCTCGCACAAGCTGGACGAGGTGCTGGCGGTCGCCGACGAGATCACCGTGATCCGGCGCGGCACCACGGTGGCGACCCGGCTGGACCCGGCCGCGACGACATCCCGGGAGCTGGCCCGGATGATGGTCGGCAGCGAGCTGCCCGTCCCCGAGCTGCGCGAGTCGACGGTGACCGACCGGCCCGTCCTGCAGCTCAGGGGCCTGACCGTGCGGGACGGCACCGGCCGCGCCGTCGTCGACGACGTCACCCTCACCATCCACGCGGGCGAGATCCTCGGCATCGCCGGGGTGGAGGGCAACGGACAGGCCGAGCTGGTCGAGGCGATCATGGGCCTGCGCGCCCCCGCCTCCGGGACGATCCTGCTGGACGGCAAGGACATCACCGGCTGGCCGACCCGGCGGCGCCGCGAGGAGGGCGTCGGCTTCGTCCCCGAGGACCGGCACCGGCACGGGCTGCTGCTGGAGTCCCCGCTGTGGGAGAACCGCGTCCTCGGCCACCAGACGCGGCGGCCCAACGTCAAGGGCCCGTGGATCGACCGGGCCGGCGCCCGCGCCGACACCCGCCGGATCGTGGACGCCTACGACGTGCGCACACCCGGCATCGACGTGGACGCCGGGGCGCTGTCGGGCGGCAACCAGCAGAAGCTGATCGTCGGCCGGGAGATGTCGGGCGAACCGAAACTGCTGATCGCCGCGCACCCGACCCGGGGCGTGGACGTCGGCGCGCAGGCCGCGATCTGGGAGCACCTGCGCCAGGCCCGCGCCGAGGGCCTGGCGGTGCTGCTGATCTCCGCGGACCTGGACGAGCTCATCGGCATGTCCGACACGCTGCGGGTGATCCTGCGCGGCCGCGTGGTCGGCGAGGTCGACCCCGCCGACGTGACGCCCGAACGGCTCGGCTCGGCGATGACCGGGGCGCCGCTGGAAGGGGAACAGTGAACCGGCTGAAGAACTCGCCGCTGGCGCTGACGGTCCTGGCGGCGGTGGTGGCGCTGGCGTTCTCCGTCGCCGTCACCTCGATCGTGCTGTCGATCAGCGGCTTCAACCCGCCGTCGACGTTCCAGGCGATGATCCAGTTCGGTCTGGAGCCGGACAGCGTCGTCAACATCGTCAACCGGGCGTCGACGTACTACCTGGCCGCGGTGGCGGTGGCGATCGGGTTCCGGATGGGCCTGTTCAACATCGGCGTGGACGGCCAGTACCGCCTGGCGGCGATGCTGGCCGCCGCGGTGGGCGGCGCGGTCGCGCTGCCGCCGGTGCTGCACCAGGCCATGATCATCCTGGTCGCCATGCTGGTGGGCGCGCTGTGGGCCGGCATCGCCGGGCTGCTGAAGGTCACCCGGGGCGTCAGCGAGGTGATCGCCACGATCATGCTGAACTTCATCGCCACCGGGATCATCGCCTACCTGCTGCAGAACGGCAGGCTCGGCACGCAGGTGGCGGGCAGCGACAACATCGGCACCGAGCCGATCGCCTCGTCCGGGCGGGTGGCCGGCATCCCCTACCCGGGGGCCAATCTGAAGATCTTCGGCCTGGTGCTGCTGGCCGTGGCGGTGGGCGTGGCGTTCCACGTCGTGGTGGAACGCACCCGGTTCGGGTTCGACCTGCGCGCCACCGGGCTGTCCCCGAGCGCGGCCGTGGCCAGCGGCGTCGACGCCAAGCGGATGGTCGTGGTGGCCATGCTGCTGTCGGGCGCGGCGGCCGGGCTGATCGGCATGCCGCAGCTGCTCGGCTCGTCCTACTCCTACGGTCTGGACTTCCCCGGCGGCCTGGGCTTCGTCGGCATCGGCATCGCGCTGCTGGGCCGCAACAACCCGGTCGGGATCGTGTTCGCCGCGCTGCTGTGGTCGTTCCTGGACCAGTCGTCGCAGATCCTGGAGTTCAACGAGATCCCCAAGGAGATCGTGGCGATCACGCAGGCGGCGGTGCTGCTGTCGGTGGTGGTCGTGTACGAGGTGGTGCGGCGGCTCGGGCTGCGCTGGCAGCAGCAGGCGGTCGCCGCGGAACTGGCCGGCCGTGACTCGTCCCCGAAGGAGGTGGCCGCGTGAGCTCGACCCTGGCCGAGGCGATGCCGGCGGCGGAGCCCGCGCCCGCCCGGACGGCGCGCCGCCCGCTGGTGCGCGTCCTGATCGCCCTCGCGGCCGTGTTCGGCGTGCTGGTGCTGCTGCGGGCCATCACCGGTGAGAACACCATCACCTCCGGCGGGACGGTGAGCACCACCCTGGCCCTGGGCCTGCCGATCGGCATGGCCGCGCTCGGCGGCCTGTGGGCCGAGCGGGCGGGTGTGGTCAACATCGGCCTCGAAGGCATGATGATCTTCGGGACGTGGGGCGGGGCGTTCGGCGCCTACTTCTCCGGCAACCCCTGGATGGGGCTGCTGATGGGCCTGCTGATGGGCGCCCTCGGGGGCCTGCTGCACGCGGTGGCCACCGTCACGTTCGGCGTGGACCACATCGTCTCCGGTGTGGCGATCAACATCCTGGCGCCCGGCGTGGCCCGCTACCTGTCCTCGATGTTCTTCCTGGGCGAGGAGGGCGGCGGCGCCACCCAGTCGCCGCCGCTGCCGGAGTTCCCGACCGTCAGCGTGCCGGGCATCGCCGGGCCGCTGCGCGACCTGGAGGACCGGCACTGGTTCCTGCTGTCCGACCTGGCCGGGCTGGTGCGCGGCCTGACCACGGACTTGTCCGCGCTGACCATCATCGGGCTGGCGCTGATCCCGCTGACCTACGTGCTGCTGTGGCGCACGGCGTTCGGGCTGCGGCTGCGCTCGTGCGGGGAGAACCCGTACGCCGCCGAGTCCCTCGGCGTCAAGGTCTACAGGATGAAGTACGTGGCGGTCACGGTGTCGGGCGCGCTGGCCGGGCTGGGCGGCGTGTTCCTGGCCATGGTGGGAACGCACCAGTACCAGGAGAACCAGACCGGTGGCCGCGGCTTCATCGGCCTGGCCGCCATGATCTTCGGGAACTGGCGTCCCGGCGGGCTGGCGGCCGGCACCGGGCTGTTCGGCTACACCGACGCGCTCCAGCAGCGCGGCGCCACCGGGGCGGTGCACGCCCTGCTGTTGGTCGTCGCGGTCGCGCTGTTCGCGTTCGCCGCCTGGCGGCTGCTGGCGCTGCGCCGAGCGCCCGCCACCCCCGCGGAGGTGGGCGACGGCCACCGGCGTTCCCGGATCTACCAGGCGGTGGCCGCCGCCGTCGCGGGCGCGCTGCTGCTGGCGTGGTACCTGCTCACCGACGAGCTGCCGAAGGAGATCGTCACCTACAGCCCGCACATCACGACGCTGCTGGTGCTGTCGCTGGCGTCCCAGCGGCTGCGGATGCCCGCGGCCGACGGCCTGCGCTACCGGAAGGGGGAGGCCCGATGAGTGGGGTCGACTGGGAGGTCCTGCGGACCGCCGCCCGGGAGGCGATGCGGCGCGCGTACGCGCCGTACTCCAATTTCCCGGTCGGCGCGGCCGCGCTGGTGGACGACGGCCGGGTCGTGTCCGGCTGCAACGTGGAGAACGCCTCCTACGGCGTGGGTCTGTGCGCCGAGTGCAGCCTCGTCAGCGCCCTGTACGGGCCGGGCGCGTCGGGCCGTCCCCGGCTGGTGGCGGTGGCGGTCGTCGGCGGCGACGGCGAGCCGCTGATGCCGTGCGGCCGCTGCCGCCAGCTGCTGTGGGAGCACGGCGGCCCTGACATGCTGCTGGAGACGACGCGCGGCGTGCGCCCCATGGCGGACGTGCTGCCCGACGCGTTCGGCCCCGACGACCTGACCTCCTGAAGGAGCCATCCGACGTGGACGCGATCGACGTCATCCGCGCCAAGCGGGACGGCGGCACGCTGACGCCCGAGCAGATCGACTGGACGATCGACGCCTACACCCGCGGCGTCGTCGCCGAGGAGCAGATGGCGGCGCTGGCCATGGCCATCCTGCTCAACGGCATGACCCGGGCCGAGGTGGCCCGCTGGACCGAGGCGATGATCCGGTCCGGGGAGCGCATGGACTGGTCGGGGCTGGACCGGCCCACCACCGACAAGCACTCCACCGGCGGCGTCGGCGACAAGATCACCCTGCCGCTGGCGCCGCTGGTGGCGGCGTGCGGCGCGGCCGTCCCGCAGTTGTCGGGCCGGGGCCTCGGCCACACCGGCGGCACCCTGGACAAGCTGGAGTCGATCCCGGGCTGGCGGGCGTCGCTGTCGCCCGAGGAGATGCTCGCGGTGCTGGCCGACGCCGGGGCCGTGGTGTGCGCGGCGGGCTCGGGCCTGGCGCCCGCCGACCGCCGCCTGTACGCGCTGCGCGACGTGACCGGCACCGTCGAGTCGATCCCGCTGATCGCGTCGTCGATCATGTCCAAGAAGATCGCCGAGGGCACCGGGGCGCTGGTGCTGGACGTCAAGGTCGGCTCGGGCGCGTTCATGAAGACCGTCGAGCAGGCCCGCGAGCTGGCCGAGACCATGGTGGGCATCGGCTCCGACCACGGCGTGCGCACCGTCGCGCTGCTCACCGCCATGGACCGTCCGCTCGGCCGGGCGGTCGGCAACGCCGTGGAGGTCGCCGAGTCGGTCGAGGTGCTCGCGGGCGGCGGCCCGTCCGACGTCGTCGAGCTGACCGTGACCCTGGCCCGGGAGATGCTGGCGGGCGCGGGCCTGGCGTCCGCCAAGGACCCGGCCGACGCGCTCGCCGACGGCTCGGCCATGGACGTGTGGCGCCGCATGATCTCCGCCCAGGGCGGCGACCCCGACGCGCCGCTGCCGTCCGCCAAGGAGACCCACGACGTCACGGCGCCGTCCTCGGGCGTCCTGACCCGCCTGGACGCCTACGCGGTCGGCGTGGCGGCCTGGCGGCTCGGCGCGGGCCGCGCCCGCAAGGAGGACCCGGTCTCGGCCGCCGCGGGGATCATCTGCCACGCCAAGCCGGGCGACCGCGTCACCGCCGGTCAGCCCGTCCTCACCCTTCACACCGACGACCCGTCCCGCCTCCCCCGCGCACTGGAGGCCCTGGACGGCGCCGTCGAGGTGACCGGCGACGGCACCCCCGACCTTCTGCCGCTCGTCATCGACCGCATCGCCTGACGGGTCGCGTCATCGGATACCGGGGGACATGATGTCGAAAACCCCTTCACGGCGTTATCGCCCCCTGTACCTCGTCTGCCTCACCATCGCGTGTTTCGGGGGACTGTTCACGGTCACCTGGGGTGGCGGCGCCATCGGCGCGTCGGTGGAACAGATGGGGAAGTCCAGGGCGACGGCACGGGTCCTGGAGGTCGAGGGCAACCGTTCTCAGGGGCACATCACCGTCGAGTTCACCACCCGCGACGGCCGCCGGGTCGAGACGGAGGACAGACGCCGCGGCTGGCCCGCCGACGCCGGGCCCGGCGACGAGGTCGAGGTCGTCTACGACCCGAATGACGCGGCGGGCAGTGTTCAGCGGTTCCAGGACGTGAGAAAGGCTCTGGTGGTGGTGCCGTGCTTCACGATCGTGGCGGTCCTGTCGGGCGTCGCCGCCTATCGCACGCGGCCCCGATGACGAACAGTGCCGCCGTGAACACAATTCCGCGCACCCGGCAGAAGTTCCGCGGGTAAGTTCCGCAACGGTGTCCGGACGCGGTCCCGATGTCGATATCCAACTGTTTCCGGCGCGTCAAGATCGTATGATGACGCGACCTGAGAAACGGGGAGGACTGCGTGAAAGTCACGCGGACGGAAATCGACGGGGTTCCCACGTTCTGGGCTTCCGGGGGCGACACCGACGGCTATCGCGTCGCGCTGCTCTTCCGTGTCGGCCAGTCCGACGAAACGCTGGCGCGCAGCGGAATCACACATCTGGTGGAGCATCTGACGCTGCACCGCGTGGGGCAGCCCGAACACCACTACAACGGCACGGTCGATTCGGTGACGACGGCGTTCTTCACCGAAGGCGACGGCGACGAGGTGATCCGTTTCCTGGCCACCGTCTGCGGCGCTCTGCGCGAGCCCCCGCTCGACCGCCTGGAGGCGGAAAAGCAGATCCTGCGGACCGAGGCCGCCGGCCGGTCCCCGGGGGCCGCCGGCCGGCTGCTTCTGTGGCGGTACGGGGCCGCCGGCTACGGCCTGCAGGGCTATGACGAGCTCGGGCTGCCCGCGCACACCGGCGAGGACGTCACCGCGTGGACCGCCCGCTGGTTCACCCGCGCCAACGCCGCCCTGGCCGTCGTCGGCGGCCCGCCGCCCGCCGGGCTGCGCCTGGACCTGCCCGACGGCGAACGCATGCCCCTGCCCGAACCGACCAGCGCCCTGCCGCACACCCCCGCCTACTTCAACTCGCAGGTCAACGGCGTCGGCCTCAGCGCGATCGTGCCCCGCGCCACCGCCGGCAACGTGTTCGCGACGATCCTGCAGCGACGGCTGCACAAGGCGTTGCGACTCGACGACGCGCTCAGCTACAGCGTGCAGGTCGGGTACTCGCCCCGCGACCGCGACGTCGCCCACATCGTCGCGTTCGCCGACGGGCTCGCCGAGTCCCACCCCCGGCTGACGCAGGAGTTCATCGACGAGATCGAGCGGATCGCCGACGAGCCCGTGGCGGACGCCGAACTGGGGGAGGCGGTGTCGATCCACCGCGCCCGCCTGGACCAGCCCGAGACCGCGGGCGCGATGACGATGTCGTCCTGCTGGAACGAGCTGATGGGCGCCCCCCACCGCACGTACGAGGAGATCCTGCGCCACCTGGACGAGCTGACGCCCGACGACGTGCGGGACATCGGGCGCACCGTGCGGGACTCGGCCCTGCTGATGGTCCCCGACGGCCAGGAACCCCACGTCGAGCGCTACGTCCCGGCGCCCGGCTGCTCGGTCGTGGCGGTGCGCGGTGAGACCTTCACCCGCGCCGACCCCGAAGCGGGCCACCTGCACCTCATCGTCGGCCCCACGGGCGTGACCAGCATGGCCGGGCCGAACATGGGGACCGTCCGCTACGACTCCTGCGCCGCCGTCCTCGCCTGGCCGGACGGCGCCCGCGCCCTCATCGGCCTGGACGGCATCACCGTCCACATCGAACCGAACCGGTGGGTCGGCGCCGACGGCCTGCCCGCGCAGATCGACCGGCTGGTCCCCGCCGACCGCCTCGTCCCCATGCCGGCCCGCCCCGACGAGGACATCCCGGAGCGCCCCGAGACCACCACCGCGCCCCCGAAGCCCGGCAGGCGCCGCCGCTCACTGCGCTCCCGCGTGTCCTTCGGCCTGCGCGAGGGCACGGCCTGGGACGACCCCGACCTCGCCGCCGCGCTGCCCCAGGTCGGCGGCGGCCGGCTCGACGCGGGCCTGGAGTTGCTGTCCCGCTCGCGGTCCCTGCCCGAACTGCGCGGCCTCTATCTCGACCGGCTCTCCCGTGCCGCGTCCGGCCACAGCGACCGGCTCGCCGCCATGGCCGCCGCCCGCCCGGACGACCCGGACGTCCACCTGTGGCTGGGCGGCACGCTCGTCCGCGAGGCCTGGGACGCCCGCGGCAGCGCCCAATCCGAGTATGTTTCGGACGAGCAGTTCGCCCAGTTCTGGCTCATCCTCGCCGGTGCCGGAGAACCGCTGTACCGTGCCGCCGAACTGCTGCCCGAGGATCCGGTTCCCTGGGACTCCCTGCAATGGCATGCCATCGGCCTGCAACTGGGCCGTTTGGAACTCGACCGTATATGGCGAGAACTGAAGGACCGGAACGACGGCCTGTATTGCGGCCATTACACGCGGGCCCAAGCCCTCTGCGCCAAGTGGTGGGGCTCGGACGCCGAAGTCCTCGAATTCGCCGAGTCGACGGTCGAGGCCGCCAAGCCGGGCGACCCCCTGGCGGCCATACTGCCCGTCGCCCTTCTGGAGAACGGCATGGACACCGACGACGGCCTGGAAGAGTACCTCTCCCGTCCCGAAACCCACGCCGCCCTGGGCGCGGCGGCCGACAAATGGCTGACCAACATGAAGGAGCACCCCCGCACCCGCGAGGCCCACCACCTCTTCGGCGCCGCGTTCTATTTCGCGGGCGACTCCGACCGGGCCCGCCAGCACCTCTCTCAGACGGGCAAGACCCTCCCCGACGGACTGCCCTGGGGCTACTGGACACGCCCCGCTCGCGCCTACAAGGACGCCCTCCGAGACCTCGGCCTCCGCTGACCCGCCGGTTCCGGTTGCCCCTGCACGGCCGCGTGCGGCGGCCCCGGATACTCACGCAGGCGGTTCCTCTACCTCAGGCGGTCAACCGTCGCCGGGGAAACACCTAACCGCCCGCCACCGCCTTCACGACATCACGCAACGCGTCTGCCCGTTGCCAGGAGTAGGTGCTGGAATGGGCGATGCGTTCGGCCTGGGCCAGCAGGGTTTGCGCGCCGGCCGGATCGTGTGCGGCCACCGTGGCCGCAATCTTCGCCAGCGCCCATGCGTGATCGACAGGGTGGAGGGTGGAGCGGGCGATGCGCTGGGCCTGGGCCAGCAGGGTTTGCGCGCCGGCCGGATCGCGCGCGGCCACCGTGCCCGCAATCTTCGCCAGCGCATGTGCCTGCTTGTCGGGGTCGGTGATGGAGCGGGCGATGCGTTCGGCCTCGGACACATCACGCGCGGCCGCCGCAGCCGCGACCGATGACAACGCCCATGCCTGCTGGTCGGGGTCGGTGATGGAACGGGCGATGCGTTCGGCCTCGGACACGTCACGCGCGGCCACCGCTTCCGCAACCCAGTACAACGCCTCTGCCTGATCGTCAGGGTCGGTGATGGAGCGGGCGATGCGTTCGGCCCAGGACACGTCGAGCGCAGCCGCCGCTTCCGCAACCTGCTCCAACACCATTACCTGCTTGTGGGGGTCGGTGATGGAGCGGGCGATGCGTTCGGCCTCGGACACGTCACGCGCGGCCGCCGCATACGCAACGCTCCACAATGCGTGTCCCTGCTTGTCGGGGTCGGTGATGGAGCGAGCGATGCGTTCGCCCTCGGACACATCGCGCGCGGCCGCCGCACTCGCAACGCTCCACAATGCGTGTCCCTGCTCGTCCGGGTCGGTGATGGAGCGGGCGACGCGTTCGGCCTGGGCCAGCAGGACGTGAGCGCTGACCGGATCGTGCACGGCCACCGCACGCGCGACCTCTGCCAACACCGTCACCTGTCTGACAACGTCAGGGACGGACCGGGCAATGCGCTCGGCTTGGGCCAGAAGGATCTGAGCACCGGCCGGATCGTGCGCGGCCACCACCTTGGCGACTTCGCTCAACGCCTGCGCCTGCTGGTCGGGGTCGGTGATGGAACGGGCGATGCGTTCGGCCTCGGCCGGATCGTGCGCGGCCACCGCCGTTGCAACCTGCTTCAGCACCCGCATCCGGTTGTCGGGGTTGGGGGCGGAGCGGGCGATGAGTTCGGCCTCGGCCGGATCGTGCACGGCCACCGCGGCTACGACCTCCGACAACGCCCGCATCTGCTGGTCGGGGTCGGTGATGGACAGGGCGATGCGCCGGGCCTCGGCCATGAGGGGGCTTTGCGTGGTGGGGGCGGTCCTCAGGCGGGTTGCCGCCTGTGCGGCTGAGGTGGGGCGTTGGGCGGGGTCTTTGGCCAGGAGCGCTGTGACGGCGGTGTCGATGTGGCGGGGTATGGCCGGGCGGTGGGTGCTGGGTGGGTCGGGGGTCTTGGTCAGGTGCATGGCGATGAGGGCGCGCAGGTCATCGGCGGGGAAGACGGTCCGGCCGGTGAGCAGGTGATACAGGGTGGCGCCGAGGGCGTACAGGTCGGCGCGGTGGTCGACGTGCCCGCCGTCGAGCTGCTCGGGCGCCATGTAGGCGGGGGTGCCCGGCTGGAACCCCTCCCTGGTCAGGCCGGCGGTGCCGTCCTGGAGGCGGGCGATCCCGAAGTCGCAGATCTTGACGGTGCCGTCGTCCAGGACCATGAGGTTGGCGGGCTTGATGTCGCGGTGCACGATTCCCGCGTCGTGCGCGGCGGCCAGACCGTCGCAGACCTGCGCCCCGTAGTCCAGGGCCTTCTGCACCGGAAGCCCGCCGGGATGCGCTTCCAGGACCGTGTTGAGGTCACGGCCGTCGAGGAACTCCAGTACCAGGAACGGATGGGTCCGCTCGATGCCGTCGCCTCGGTCCTCCCGGTGTTCGCCCAGGTCATGGACGGCCGCGATGTTGCGGTGGTTCAGCCGTGCGGCCGCTTCTCCCTCCCGGTGGAAGCGCGTCAGTACCTGAGCGGCGAACCTCTCGTCGGCTATCAGGTCGGCCAGCAGCAACTTGACCGCCACCCGGCGGCGCAGACGCTGGTCGAAGCCCTCCCACACCTCGCCCATCCCGCCGCGGCCCAGTAGCCGTTCCAGCCGGTAACGGCCCGCCAGCAGGTCCCCAGCCCTCATGCCGATCACCGTAGCCGGGCGCTCCGTCGCGTGACAGAAGCTTTCCGTCATCTGCCACCTCACCCATGGCGATGCCTCAGCGCCGGGGTGTCGGACGCGCGCGTCGAGCACGACGGGCATGACCGCGCCGTACTCGTCGTTGCGGCGCGGTCATGGCCGTCGGCGGCGGGGTTACTTCGGCGGCGTGACGGTGACGGTCACGGAGCCGCCACCGGAGCCGGTCATGCCCTTTTCGAGCTTCTTGGCGTTCACGACCTGGTCGATGCTGATGGTGTAGCCGTTCGCGAGCTTCTCGCTGTGCCCGGCCTTGCCCGTCACCCTCCAGTTGCCTTCGGGGGGCACGCCGTACCCGGCGAGGACGACGACGGTGCCGGAGCCGCCGTGGGCGCCGGCGACGCCCAGGCGCAGCCCGCCCACCCAGCTGGTGGTGCCGCGTGCGACCGTGTTCGTCTCCTTCTGCGGGTTGGCCGGAGGGCTGAGCCTGGCGGTGGGCACGGATTGCGGGGACGACTTCGTCATGGGATCGGCCTCCTCGGAGGAGCCGCAGCCGGCGGCCGCGAGCGTCAGGGCGCCGGTGAGGAGAATCGGCACCGCGCGCCGGTATCCACGCTGGAACATGCTGATCCTTCTCACTCGAACGAACTGATGTCGACGCCGCTGAGGTACTGGTTGAACTCTTCCATCGTCAGGGTGGCGTGGTCATAGCCCCACGGGTTGTACAGCTCCACCTTGCCATCCTGCGTGATGCCCTTGACGACGTAGGCGTGGTTGGCGTGGAGCCGGTTCTTGTAGATCGGCTTGCCGTCGACGTCGCCCTCGTCCTTGGTGCTCACGGTGACGGCCTTGCCGTTCCTGAGCCAGTTCTGCAGGTCCTCCCGGGACACGTCGTCGGCGTCCTCGCTCTCGCTGTCGTGGCCGGTGAGGGTCTCCATGCCGTTCCCCGGGTCGCCGCCGACGATCTCCTCGTAGCCGCCCTCCTTCTGCGCGAGCGCCTTCTCCAGGACGAGCGGCCAGATCGTCGGGGGCTGGCCCTCCGGGTTGGCGAAGGACAGGTTCCCATCCTTGTTGATGGGGAAGTAGGGGGTGACCGTGACCCGCTCGCCGTCCGGGAACGTCACCGTGTACGTCCCGTTCGGGTTCTGCCGGATCATGTTCCGGAGCCGCTCGCGGCCCTCCGGGGTTTGGGCGAGCGCGCCCATGCCGGCCAGCCACCAGCAGTCGCCGAGGCCTCCCTGGTTGAGGTCCTCAAGGGACGGCTGCCCGCCGTTGCCCCACAGCCGCGCGTTCGGCACGGAGCCCCAGGCGGTGGCGGGGTTGTCGGACTTCTCGTCTTCGTAGACCTCGGTGAAGTTCGGCTCGATGGATCCCGGCGCGATGCGTTCGAGCTGGTGCAGCAGCCACGCGTCGGCGCGGAGCTTGAGGACGTCCACCACGCCGGGCTCCCGCAGGAGCCGGCGGATCTCGGCGTCGCTGAGCTCGTCGAACAGGGCCTGGATCTCGCCCGGCGACATGCCGGCCAGGAGGTCTCTGGGTGCCCGCGTCCCGTCGCAGCCCCACTTCCACACCCTCCACCAGGCGCAGGCGCTGCCGAGATAGTCGCGGATCCGGTCCGCGGCCTCCTTGCCGGTCTTGCGCTCGTCGTCGGTGGGGGCCGGAGGGGGCTGGCCGGGATCGGTGGGCCGGTTCCCCCACTCCTGCTCGCTCGGCGGGTTGTTCGCGAAGACCCTGGGTTCGGTCTCGCAGTCGTCGTCGCCGACCTTGCAGACGGCGGCCCGGATGTCGCCGACGACGGTGGCGCCCACGCCCGAGAGCGTCACCGCCCCGGCGATCCCGGCGATCAGCAGGACTACAGCGATGTACGACAGCGATCCTTCGCCGGCGTCCGATCTCCGCCCTTTCACGGTTCACGCCCTCCTACACCAGAAGGGGCCCCATCAAACAGCCCGGCCGCCGGGAGGGCATGGGCCTCCGGGCCCCAATCAGGGCTCAAATACTGGGCCTCGAACGAGTGTTTGAATGAGAGTATGGGGAAGTCTTCGATCTTCCGGAGTTTTCGATTCATCGCCCCTGGCGCGCACGAGTCTGTTAACCTCGCCGTGCTCACCGCCGACCCCGAAGAGGGGCGCCCCATTACCACGGATTCAGGCCGGGTGCCCCTGTCTTCCACGTGTGCGTGTTCCATCTGACATAGGCGGCCGTCGGAACGCTCGCAGGGCAGTCCGAAAAGCAGTGGGCCCCGGCCGGCCCGGAACCGCGCGGTAACGATCTTGCAGTTGTTCGGCGGTCGAAGGCCCGGCCTCGTTGTGGGGCGGACGCATCCCGGGGCGCCCGGTTGTTTGGGGGATCGTCGCCGGGTAGGGACGCTGTGCGATGCGATTGGGCCGAGGCGCTGGGGGAGCCGATGCCCGATGCCCGGCCGCGAGCAGCGGTCTTCGCCGCCGAAGAGGCGCGCCCCATGAGCGGCCTTTCGGCACAGGGCGCCGGACGCGCTCCTCTCACCACCATCACGCCCGCGTATCCGCCGCCTCGGGCCCGCTCGATTTCGGCCCGGGGATTCCGGCCACCGTGATGCCAGAAGTCCCGCGCCGCCTGGAGCGGCTCGTGCGGGCGTTCGGCGGGCTTCCCCACCCTGTTCGCCAAGCAAGGAAAGAGGGGCTCCGATGAGTACGATCGCGCCCACGCTGCCCGCTCCCACGGGTCCCTGGCTCGAACCGGGGACGCTTCCCGGGGACTTCTACGCCTGCGAGGACCTGCTGTCCGGCGAGGAGCGCACCAGGATCGAGCGCATCCGGGACTTCGCGCGCACCGAGATCGCTCCGATCGCCAACGAGTACTGGGCCCGTGCGGAATTCCCGTTCCAGATCATCGACCGCTTCCGGGAGCTGGACCTGCTGGGCTGGGCGGACCCGCACGCGCGGCAGAAGCCGCCGAGCAATCTGGCGACGGGCTTCACCGGCATGGAGCTCGCGCACGCCGACGCGTCGATCTCGACGTTCTTCGGCGTGCACGCCGGACTGGCCATGGGCAGCATCAGGAGGCTCGGGTCCGACGAGCAGCGGCTGCGCTGGCTGCCGCCGATGAGCCGGTTCGAGAAGATCGGCGCGTTCGCGCTGACCGAACCGCACGGCGGCTCGGACGTGTCGGGAGGACTGGAGACGACGGCGCGCCGCGAGGGCGACACGTGGGTCCTCGACGGCTCCAAGCGATGGATCGGGAACGCCACCTTCGCCGATCTCGTCGTCGTGTGGGCCCGCGACACCGAGACCCGGCATGTGCTGGGGTTCGTGGTGGAGAAGGACACCCCGGGCTTCCACGCGACGAAGATCGAGAGGAAGGTCGCGCTGCGCACCGTGCAGAACGCCGACATCGTGCTCGACGGGTGCCGCGTCCCGGAGGCGAACCGGCTGCAGAACGCCCGCTCGTTCCGCGACACCGCGGTGATCCTGCGCGCGACGCGCGGCGGCGTGGCCTGGGAGGCGACCGGCCTCACGCTCGCCGCCTACGAGATCGCGCTGGCCTACGCCAAGGAGCGCGTGCAGTTCGGCAGGCCGATCGGCACGTTCCAGCTGGTGCAGGACCTGCTGGTGAAGATGCTGGGGAACGCCACGACATCGCTCACGCTGTGCTGCCGGCTGGCGGAACTGCAGGACGCGGGCGTCTACCGCGACGAGCATTCGTCGCTGGCGAAGGCGACGTGCACCGTGCGCATGCGCGAGAACGTCGGCTGGGCGCGCGAGCTGCTCGGCGGCAACGGGATCGTCCTGGACTACAGCGCCGCCCGCTTCATGGCCGACTCCGAGGCCATCTACTCCTACGAGGGCACCCGCGAGATGAACACGCTCATCGTCGGACGCGCGGTGACCGGCCTGTCCGCCTTCGTTCACTAGGTGATGACGATGACGAACGATCCCGTGTTCAGCGGCGTCAAGGTGCTCGACATCGCCAGCTACATCGCCGGCCCCGCCGCCGCGACCGTGCTCGCGGACTTCGGCGCCGACGTGGTCAAGGTCGAGCCGCCGGGCACCGGCGATCCGCAGCGCCGCCTGGCGTTCGCGCCGCCGAATCCGCGGGCCGAGGCCAACTACGCCTGGCACCTGACGAACCGCGACAAGCGCGGCATGGCGGTCGACCTGAAGTCCCCCGGCGGCACCAGGATCCTGGAGCGGCTGGTCACCTGGGCGGACGTGCTGGTCACCAACTATCCGCACGCGGTGCGCACGCGGCTGCACCTGACCTACGACGAGGTCGCCGCCTGGAACCCGCGGATCGTCTACGCGGACTTCACCGGCTTCGGCAACGCCGGACCGGACGCCGCGCTTCCGGGCTTCGACATGACCGCCTACTGGGCGCGCAGCGGCCTGCTGGCGATGACCCGCGACGCCGACGCGCCGCCGACCCTGCCCGTCGAGGGCAGCGGCGACTACGTGTCGGCGATGGGCCTGTACTCCGCGATCGTGACCGGCCTGTACCACCGGGAGCGGACGGGCCGGGGCACGTGCGTCGGAACCTCGCTGCTCGCGCATGGCGTCTGGGCGACCGGCACGCTGGTGTCGGGCGCTCTCGCCGGCGGCGAGTTCTACGGGCTGCACGACCGCAGGGAGTCGCCGAACCCGCTGATCAACCTCTACGCGACGGCCGACGACCGCTGGCTGATGCTGGTGGTGGCGGCGCCGCGCTGGCCCCGGCTGGCCAACGCGATCGGTCGTCCGGAGCTGCTCGAAGACCCGCGCTTCACGGACGTGCCGCGGATCACCGAGAACTCACGGGCCCTGACGCGGATCCTCGACGAGGTGTTCGCCGGGCGGCCGCTGGCCGACTGGAAACGGGTGTTCGACCAGGCACGGATCACCTACGGGGCCGTCCAGACACCGCAGGAGGCGGCTGCCGACCCGCAGCTGGAGGCCAACGACATCGTCGTCCCGCTGGAGGGCGTGGAGCGGCTCGACTCCACCATCAGCAGCCCGATCACGGTGCACGCGAGCCCGAAGACGCCGCCGAGGCGCGCTCCCGGGCTGGGCGAGCACAACGACGAGGTCCTGACCGAACTCGGGTTCAGCCCGGACGAGGTGGCCGACTTCCGCTCCAGCGGAGCCATCCCCCCGGCCGCGGCCGGGACGAGCTGACCGCGAGCCGTCCCCACGGGCGGCCATGGACACGTCCGGACTCCGGCGCTCGGCGAGGAGGCGTGCGGTCAGCCGGGCGTGCGCGCGGTGGCCTCGGGGTTGGTGGCGTCGCGGATGACGCGCAGGGCGGCGGTGAGGGCGTCGAGCTGCTCCGGGGTGAGCAGGGCGATGAACCATCGCTCGATCGCGGCGAGGTAGTCGGGAAGGACCTCCTCAAGTCGCCGGGCGCCCTCGGGGGTCAGTGCCGCGAACGTGCTGCGCCTGTCGTCGGGGCAGGACTCGCGCCGGACGAGCCCCGCGCGTTCCAGGCGGTCCACCAGACGGGTCACGCCGCTGGTGGACAGGGAGGTCTGGGCGGCCAGGTCGTTCATGCGCAGCCTGCGGCCGGGGGAGCGGCTCAGGCGCAGCAGGGCGTTCAGGTCGAGGCCGGACAGTCCGGCCCGCTTCCAGGTGGGTTCCAGTTTGGTGAGCAGGCCCGCGTGAGCCTCGAAGATCAGCCCCATGGCGGTCAGGCGGGGGTCGTCGAAGAGTTCGGTCACCCGTCCCATGGTAGTTGACGCAAGGATAGTTGACGTGAGGAAGAACTGAGGATAGATATTTGCTCAAGCAAAATTCCTCACCGCAACTAGGAGTGATGGCGATGCGATGGGTGGCGGGATTCCGGTCCGCGCTGGTCGGCCCGTACGAGCAGATCCGGCTCGCGCAGCCGCGCGGATTCGCCGGCCAGACGGTGCGGCAGGCGCTGCGCCTGGCGGGCGGCGGTGAACGGCTGCGGGTGCGGCTGTCCAACCGGTACGGGCGGGAGCCGCTGACGGTCGGGGCCGCCCGTGTCGCGGTGCGCAAGGCGGGCGACGAGATCGTCCCGGAGACCGACCGCGAGGTGCGGTTCGGCGGGGCGGGACAGGTGACGGTCCCGGCGGGCGGGGAGGTGGTCAGCGATCCGGTGGGCCTGGCCGTGGCGGCGGGGGCCGATCTGGCGCTGAGCCTGTTCCTGCCGGGGGAGACCGAGCCCGCGACATACACGGGGTTCGCCGGCGAGACCGCCTACGTCAGCGACGGGGATCTGGTCTCGGCGGCCGCCCTGCCCGGCGCCGAACAGGTCGACGGGCGGTTCTACGCGACCGGCGTGGACGTGCTGGCCCCCGAGGGCCCCCGGATCGCCGTGGCGTTCGGGGACTCGTGGTTCGAGGGGGTCGGCACCACGCCCGGCGCCAACCGGCGTTCGGTCGACGTGCTCAACGAACGGCTCGGCCGCGACTGGGTCGTCAACCAGGGAATCTCCGGCAACCGGCTGCTGACCGACGAGGTCGGCGAACACGGCCTGGCGCGGTTCGACCGGGACGTGCCGTCGGTGCCGGGCGTGACCCACGTCCTGGTCCACTTCGGCATCAACGACCTCGGGCTGCCGGGCATGGTGGGGCTGCCGCCCGCGCGGGCCGCGGACCTGATCGCCGGATTCACCGAGCTGGCCCGGCGCGCCCGTGACGCGGGCCTGACGATCGTCGCCGCCACCGTCGGGCCGTACGCCGGAGCGGTCTACGAGGGGATCAGCACGCCCGAAGGGCTGGCGGCGCGGCGGAGAGTGAACGAGTGGATCCGCACGAGCGGTGTGTTCGACGCGGTCGCCGACGTCGCGCGGGCGGTGGAGAACCCCGACGACCCCGACTTCATCCGGCCGGAGTTCGACAGCGGTGACGGCATGCACCTCAACGACGCCGGGGCCCGCGCCATGGCCGAGGCGTTCCTCGCGGTGGTCGATCTGCGCTGACGGGGCCGCCGGGCCACGGCCGCCGGCGAGTCCCTGACCGCCCGCGCTACCGCGTCGGCGCGGGCGGGGCGGCCGGGGGCGGCGGGGCGAGGTGCAGGCGGCTCAGCAGGATCTGCACGAGTTCCTCGACGACCTCGTCGAGGGTGGCGTCGACCCAGCCGACCGCCCAGTCGTGCATGAGGCCGTTGACGGCTCCGATGAACGCCGTCGCGGTGACCCGGTAGTCGCGGGCGGGGATCTCGCCGCGGGCGGCGGCGTCCTGGGCCTGCTCGTAGAGGAAGTCGATCCAGCGGGCGCGGCGGTCCAGGCGCTGGCGGTCCAGGCGGGGGCTCACGCCGATGATCTCGACGTAGGCGATGCGGGTGTGGCGGGGGTCGCCGGTGGCTCCGGCGGCGTAGGCGCGGAACAGGCGCGCGTACCGGTCGGCGGGGTCCAGGTGCCGCACCTGCGGAAGGACGGCCAGCACGGCCTGCTCGGCGACGTCGTTGACGTACAGGTGCAGCTCGGCCAGCAGGTCTTCCAGCGTGCGGAACTCCTCGTAGAACTGGCGGGTGGACAGCCCGGCGGCCCGGCACACGTCGGTGAGCCTGGTGGCGCGGTAGCCGGGGCCGGCGCCGAACAGGTCCAGGCCCGCCTCCAGGAAGCGTCTGCGGCGTTCGGCCTGCCGTTCGGCCGCCGACCTGCCCCCGTACCGGCCCGCCGCCGGTGTGATCCTGCCCGCCACCGTGTCCTCCGCTTCCGTGCCGCACCGATTGTCGCCCATCGGCCCCGGGCCGGGCCCGCGCCCATGGTGCTCGGCGGCGGCTGCGCACCCGTCTCCCGATCGGGTCTTGTGGCCGGGGTCACGCGTGCCTACTATCGAGTAACAAGTCTGAATATCCCCGTATTCAGACCTGCTCCGCGCCTTCTCCCCTCTCCCACCCCCGGAGGAAGAACATGCAGGCTTCGGCCTTTGCGCGTCGGCGCAGATCCCTGCTCGGCGGCGTCGTGGCGGCCGTGGCGGCCGCCGGCGTCGTGTCCGGCGCCCCCGCCGGCCCGGCGAGCGCCGCCCCCGCGCTGCAGGAGGTGATGCTCGTCGGCAACAACTGGGAAGGCACCGCCGACGCCATCAGGTCCACCGGCGACTTCGCCAGGATCGGCCGGATCAACCTCATCCCCGACAAGGACGAGCGGCTGCGCGAGATCTACCTCAACCCGATCAGGCTCGCCTACTTCCTGGGCATCCGGGAGACCGTCGGCGAGGGCCACGACCAGTTCGTCGACGACATGTACACGACCCCCGACGGCTCGGCCATCGTGGTGTCGCGCCCGAGCTTCGCCGACGTCGCCTCCATCGACACCGCCACCGGCAGGCTCAAGTGGCGGTTCCCCGTCTCCGGCTACCGGTCGGACCACATGGCCGTCTCGCCCGACGGCTCCCGGGTGGCGGTGTCGGCGTCCACCGGCAACACCGTCCACGTGCTGGACATCCGCACGGGACAGCAGGTCGGCTCGTTCGCCACCGGCGACAAGCCCCACGAGAACGTCTTCACCGGCGGCGGCAGGTACATCTGGAACATGTCGATCGGCGAGGTCAACAACGACTTCGACGCCCCCTGGCAGGACTTCCTCAAGGGCGACCGCAAGATCACCATCGCCGACGCCGCCACCTTCAAGCAGGTGAAGGTCATCGACATGCGGCAGCGCCTGGACGCCTTCGGCCGCAAGGACTTCTCCGACGCGGTGCGCCCGGTCGCCTTCACCCCCGACGAGTCCACGCTGTACTTCCAGGTGTCGTTCTTCAACGGCTTCTTCGAGTACGACGTCGCCACCGACAGGATCACCCGGGAGAAGGTGCTGCCGAAGAACCCGGACACCAGCGACGACCGCACCACCTTCGTCAACGACTCCCGCCACCACGGCATGTCGATGAACCCCGCCGGCACCAAGCTGTGCATCGCCGGGACCATGGACGACTACGCCACCGTCGTCGACCGCGCCACCCTCCAGGAGGGCCCGCTGGTGACGGCGTCCAAGCCGTACTGGGCGACCGTCAGCGGCGACGGGCGGGCCTGCGTGATCTCCGAGAGCGGCGCCGACCGGGTCACCGCCATCGACTTCGCCACCGGCCGCAAGATCACATCCGTGCCGGTCGGCGACCACCCCCAGCGGGTCCGCCTGGCCCACCTGCCGGCGGGCTGGACCGGCCCGTCCACCGGCTGACCCCCGCGGACGCCGGGACGCGGCGGTGCGGCACCCCCCGCGTCCCGGCCTCGCCGGGCGCGCCTCGCGGCAGTTCTCACCGGCATCGTCGGCTACCGTGCGTTTGAATACCGACGTATTCAGAGTCGGAGGCGGGCGGTGGACCGCCGGCGACGAGGCGCTCGCCCGGCACGCCCGCCGGGACGCCGTGCGAGGCCCGGCGGCGGTCGGAGAAGGAGACGGTATGGACGCCGATGTGATCATCGTCGGGGCGGGGCTGGCCGGTCTGGTGGCGGCGCACGAGCTGACCCGCCGGGGCCGGAAGGTGGCGCTGCTGGACCAGGAGAACGCCGCCAACCTCGGCGGGCAGGCGTTCTGGTCGTTCGGCGGCCTGTTCCTGGTCGACTCGCCCGAGCAGCGCCGCCTGCGGGTGCGCGACTCCTTCGAGCTGGCCTGGCACGACTGGCAGGCCAGCGCTCGGTTCGACCGCCTGGACGACGAGGACTCCTGGGCGGTGCGCTGGGCCCGCGCCTACGTCGAGTTCGCCGCCGGGGAGAAGCGATCCTGGCTGCTCGGCCACGGCATCAGGCTGACGCCGATGGTCGGCTGGGCCGAACGCGGAGACCTGCGCGCCGACGGCCACGGCAACTCCGTGCCGCGCTTCCACGTGGCGTGGGGCACCGGCACCGGCGTGGTCGGGCCGTTCGTGCGCAGCGCCCGGCAGGCCGCCGACGCCGGCCTGCTGACCTTCCACCACCGCCACCGGGTGGACGAACTCATCCTGGACGGCGGGGCCGTTACCGGAGTGCGCGGCACGCTGCTGGCCCCCGACGAGGCCCCGCGCGGCGCGCCGTCCAACCGCCGGGCCGTGGGCGAGTTCGAGCTGACGGCCCAGGCGGTCGTCCTCACCACCGGAGGGATCGGCGGCAACCACGACATGGTGCGCCGGCACTGGCCCGAACGGCTGGGCACCGCCCCCGCCAACATGATCACCGGCGTGCCCGCCTACGTCGACGGGCGGATGCTCGACATCAGCGCCGAGGCCGGGGTGCGGCTGGTCAACCGGGACCGGATGTGGCACTACACCGAGGGCGTGCGCAACTGGGACCCCGTCTGGCCGGGGCACGCCATCCGCATCCTGCCCGGCCCGTCGTCGATGTGGTTCGACGCGCTCGGGCGGCGGCTGCCCGACCCCTGCCTGCCCGGCTACGACACCCTGTCCACCCTGAGGTACCTGCGCACCACCCCCGACCTGGCCGGACACGACCACTCCTGGTTCGTCCTCACCCAGAAGATCATCGAGAAGGAGTTCGCGCTGTCGGGCTCGGAGCAGAACCCCGACATCACCAGCGGCGACCGCAAGGCGGTGCTGCGTGAACGGCTGCTGGCCAAGGGCGCGCCCGGCCCGGTGGAGGCGTTCAAGCGCCACGGCGCCGACTTCGTCGTGGCCGCCACCCTGGAGGAGCTGGTGGACAAGATGAACGCCCTCACCGACGAACCCCTGCTGGACGCCGCGCTGCTGCGCCGCCAGATCCAGGCCCGCGACCTGCAGGTCACCAACCCCTACAGCAAGGACTCCCAGATCCAGGGCATCCACAACGCGCGCCGCTACCTGGGCGACCGGCTCAGCCGCGCCGCCGCCCCGCACCGCATCCTGGACCCGGCCGCCGGCCCCCTCATCGGCGTCAAGCTGCACATCCTCACCCGCAAGACCCTCGGCGGCATCCAGACCGACCTGGAGTCGCGCGCCCTCGGGCTGGACGGGCGGCCCCTCGACGGGCTGTACGCGGCCGGTGAGGTCGCCGGATTCGGCGGCGGCGGAGTCCACGGCTACAACGCCCTCGAAGGCACCTTCCTCGGCGGCTGCCTGTTCTCCGGCCGCGCCGCCGGCCGCTCCCTGGCCCGCGACCTGTCCTGACGCCCCGCGCGCCGGCCCGCCGGCGACGGCCCGTACGGGGCGAACCCGGTCATATCGAAGTACTCCGAAACTTCGGTGGAGAGCGGTACCCTGCGCCCATGGCGGAGACTGCGCCCACACCGGATCCCGACCTGGTCAGCGCGTTGCGGGCGCTGTCGAACCCCGTGCGACTGCAGCTGCTGCAGTGGCTGCGCGAGCCGGAGCGCCACTTCCCGATGGACCAGGCGATCGCCGATCCGGCGGAGGTCGGCGTGTGCGTGAGCCACATCCAGGCCAGGGCGGGGCTGGCCCAGTCGACGGTGTCGGCGTACATGGCCGAGTTGCAGCGGGCGGGCCTGGTGCGGGCCACGCGCGTGGGCAAGTGGACCCACTACAAGCGCGACGAGCAGCGGATAGCCCAGTTCGTCGCCGCGCTCGGCAAGACGCTGTAACCCCAAGGGCGTCCCCTGCCGGGCCCGGCGGTTGCGGTACATATCGAGATTCTGCGATAGTTCGATATGTTCTGCTGAGGGCGTTCACGAAGGGACGTTCGATGGGTGGCATCGATGGCCTTGACCTGGGCCGGTTCGGCGTCTGGACCTTCGACTTCGAGCACCTGCCCGCCGCGCGGACGCGCGAGTCGGTCCAGGAGCTGGAGGAGCGGGGCTGGCCGACCGTGTGGATACCCGAGCTGCTCGGGCGCGAGGCGCTCACGCACGCCGGGTACCTGCTGTCGTGCACCGAGCGGATGCGCGTCGTCAACGGCATCGCGCAGATCTGGTCGCGCGGGGCCCGATGGACGTACGGGGCCGCGCTCCTGCTCGCCGACGCCTACCCCGACCGGCACGTCCTCGGCCTCGGGTTCGGCGGCGAGCCTCGGCCGGGCACCAGGCCCCTGGCCGGCATGATCGAGTACCTCGACGAGATGGACGCGCTGGAGACGGTCAACCCCCGGCCGGAGGCGCCGATGCGCCGCGTCCTGGCCGCGTACGGGCCCAAGATGCTGGAGCTGGCCCGCGACCGCGCCGCCGGGGCCCACACCTACCACGTCAACGTGGCGCACACCGCGCAGGCACGGGAGATCCTCGGGCCGGACGCGTTCCTGGGCGTCGAGCAGGCGGTGCTGTTCGAGTCCGACCCGGACACGGCCCGCGCGCTCGCGCGCGAGCACCTGCGGCCCTACCTGACCACCCCGTACAACATCGCGAAGTTCCGCCGGCTGGGCTACTCGGAGGACGAGATCGCCCACGGCGGCAGCGACCGCCTCGTCGACGACCTGGTGTTCTGGGGCGACCTGGACGCCATCGTGGGCAAGCTGCACGCCCACGTGGAGGCCGGCGCCGACCACGTCGGCGTCCAGGTGATCGGCATCCAACCGGGCGGGTCCGCGATGCCGTACTGGCGTCAGCTCGGCGAAGCACTCCTCACCCCCTGATACCGGCCCGTTGGGTCGGCCACGCCCCGGGCCGCCGCGTCCCGCACCTGGACGGTGCGGCCGGGCGCCTGGCGGCTGCCGACGTCCCGAACGGACCCGTCCGTCACGTGACGCGGTGATGATCGGCGCAACCGCCGAACCAGATCGTTCCTTCGGGAGTCTGAGGGGTGTCGTCGAGTCCCGGGGGTGTGCGAGTGAGTGACGCGGAGCTGGCCGAGCTGGTCGAGATGGCGGCGGACGAGCCGCGCAAGGCCAGGTCGGGGGTGACCAGGCTCGCGCGGCCCCTGCCCGCCAAGGAGCTGGCGCCGTTCTTCGAGCGGGCGTGCCGCGAGTTCGCCGCCGCCGACGAGAAAGAGCTGGCGACGTGGGCGTTCACCCAGGCGCGCAAGGCGGACAAGAACCACCCGGCGCTGGTCGACATGGACCGCCTGCACCGGGTGTTCCTGGAGTTCACCCCCATGGGCGTGGTCGCGCCGACGGCGTTGCGTGACCTCGTCAAGCTGATGGGCGAGCGGCTGGCGCCCGAGGAGGCGTACGACCGGTACGGCGAGATCCTGGACGCCGCGTTCGCCGACGACCTCGTCCCGTACGCGCGGATCTACCCCGACGCGCGCAGGCTGGCGAAGGCCGCGAAGATCAAGAAGGTTCGGGCCGAGGACGACCTCACCGGACGGCTGCTGCGCACGGGGGCGCTGCGGTACGCCTCGCACGCGGTGTGGAACGCCGCCGAGGACTCACTGGTGCGGCTGGCCGGCGGCGACGAGGAATTCATGCGGCTGCTGATCGCCGCCGAGCCGGACGACGACGTCGAGGACGATCCCGACCTCGCCGAGCAGATCCGGCAGATGTGGCTGGCGGCGCTGGCCAGGGCGGGCGCGGGTGCCCGCCTGGCGGAGGAGTGGTTCGCCGAGCACGCGAGCCGGTGCGAGCCGAAGGTGCTGGTCCAGCTGGTCGGGCAGGCGGGCGAGCGGCTGCTGCCGGACGAGCGGGCCGAGATCGATCCGGCCGCCGACCTGGTGTTCGGCCCCGCCCCGAAGCGCGGGTCGAGCTTCGAGTGGGCAGATGAGGAGAAATTCCCGCGCTGGTGGGACGCCACGCTCGACATGGCCGACCTCGCCGCCCGGATCGAGCGCGCCCCCGCCGCGTTCGCCCGGCAGATGGACGCCTTCGTCGCCAACCTGGGCTACTACGCCAACGTCGACTACGTCGCCACGTTGCGCAGGATGTGGCAGGAACCGGCGATCCGGGACGTGCTGCGCGAACAGGTCGCCACCTTGAAGGCCGAGGCCGCCTCCGCGTCGCTGCCCGTCCTCGCCCGGGCCGTGCACCGCCTGCTGCGGCTGGCCGACCACGACTACGCCGAGCTGGACCCCGGCTTCGCGGACGGCCTGGAGATCACCGACCCGGTGGACGCCCTGCACGCCGCCCTGCGCGGCGGCATCCCCGAGGAACTGCACTTCCCGCACGCCACGTGGAGCCGCAACCTCGGCGGCCACGTGGCGCTCGTCCAGAACGGCGACCATCTGACGGTCGCCCGCGGCATCCACTGGACCGACGTGTACACCCCCGACGGGAAGATCCCCGAGATCAGGATCCGGAAGGACGCCGACGATCTGGCGCTGTGGTACGACGGCGAGGAGTTCCTGGCTTCGCTGGACGTGCGCGGCTCCCTGCTGACGTTCCGCGCCCAGAGCGACGGCTTCGAGACTCGCCTGACGTTCGACCCCGCGACGCGCAACCGGCGCCCGGACGGCCCCGCCGAGGCGGAGGTCACGTTCCCGGGGGCGGACGAGCCGTCGCGCGTCGCGTTCCGCGAGGGCGTGATCAGCGTGATCGCCCCCGACGGCACCCTGACCGCCCGGCTGCCGTACGCACCGCGTCAGTCGCTGTCGAAGGAGAAGTGGGTACCGGTCTACCCGCCCGGCTGGTGGCCCCATCTGCGGCCGGTCGACCCCGACGGCTCGGCCGCGCTGCGCGACCTCGACCGCGAGCGGGCCGTGCGGCTGGTGGAGATGACACTCGTCGGGCGCGGGGCGGCCCGCGACGCGTGGTCGGTGCTGGTGCCGGAGATCTCGGCGCCCGCCCTGCGCGACGGCGTGATCGAGCACGCCCGCGGCGCCGCCGAGTGCGTGCTGAACGCCGTGCGCCTGCGCGAACGGCTCGGCCTGCCGCAGCCCGCGGAGCCGCCGTCGCCGCTGTGGACGCGTCCCGACCTTCCGGCCGGCGGCGCCCTGTCCAACCTGCCTGGCATCCGGTGGGTGGAGGGCGTCGTCCGGGACGCCATGGAGACCCCGGCGCCGTCCGAGCCCCGTCCGGTGCGGGTCGTGCCCCTTCCCGAGCCGCGCTCCGGACTGTCGGTGGCGTTCGGCGGGACGGGCCTGGCCGCGCTGGGCGCCGTCTGGCCGTGGAACACCGAGCGCAGCCGCAGGATCGCGCTGGAGGGCCTGAACGCGTGGGCGAACACCGCGCGCGGCGACGGGTCCGGACGCTGGCGGCTGCTGCGTCTCACCCCCGAGGACGGCCGGCACAAGGAGGACTCGGCCGGCGAGGTGTGGCGGACGCCGCGCGGAGTCCTGCTCCTCGGCCACTACAGCAGCCACGACAAGACGCTGGGCGTGTGGGAGTACGCGCCCGACGGCGCGTTCGGCCCCGTGGAGCTGCCGGGATGGCGCGAGCACAGGACGCCCGTGCCGCAGGGATGGGGCGGCGCCGACCGCGTCCTGGCCCTGCGGCGGCTGCTCGACGAACGCGGCCCCCTCCACGCCGACCCCGCCTGGGTCCACGAGCTCGCCGAACGCACCGGCATGTCCACGACCGACGCCGCGATGATCGTCTTCGGGGTCCGCTACTACACCTTCACCCACTACACCCCGCGCGAGGTGTTCCCCGCCGAGATCCTCGCGTTCTACCCCGAGGGCGGTACCAACGACGTGCCCTACCCGCTGCAGGACGCCGTCACCGAGTGCCTCATGCCGGACGACCCCGCCGACCTGTGGGAGCACGGCCCGGACATCGCCCGCGCCGCCGACCGCTACCTGGAACTGCGCGACGCACCGGTATAGGCGACAGTTGACGACGAGCTCCACGGAAACCTCCGGGTAGGTTGGCCGTCATGGACGATCGGCCGACTCTTGACGCGATCCGGCGTGCGCCGAAGGTGCTGCTGCACGACCACCTCGACGGCGGGCTGCGCACGGAGACCATCGTGGACCTGGCCCGCGACGAGGGATACGACGCGCTGCCCTCCACGGACCCCGACAACCTGCGGACCTGGTTCGAGGAGGCGTCCAACTCCGGGTCGCTGGAGCGGTACCTGGAGACCTTCTCCCACACCGTCGGGGTCATGCAGTCGGCCGAGGCGCTGACCCGGGTGGCCTACGAGTGCGCCGAGGACCTGGCCGCCGACGGCGTGGTGTACGCGGAGGTGCGGTACGCGCCCGAGCAGCACACCCGCAACGGGCTGACGCTGCCGCAGGTGGTCGAGGCGGTCCTCGAGGGCTTCAAGGCGGGGGAGCGCGCCCACGGCATCCGCATCGGCACGCTGGTGACCGCGATGCGGCACCAGGCGCGCAGCATGGAGATCGCCGAGCTGGCCGTCCGGTACCGGGACGAGGGCGTGGTCGGGTTCGACATCGCCGGCGCCGAGGCCGGGTACCCGCCCACCCGCCACCTGGACGCCTTCGAGTACCTGCAGCGCGAGAACGCCCACTTCACCATCCACGCGGGCGAGGCGTTCGGGCTGCCGTCGATCTGGCAGGCGATCCAGTGGTGCGGCGCCGACCGGCTCGGCCACGGCGTGCGGATCATCGACGACATCGACGCGACCGACGGCGACGCGCCCGTGCTGGGCCGGCTGGCCGCCTACGTGCGCGACAAGCGGATCCCGCTGGAGATGTGCCCGACGTCCAACATCCAGACCGGCGCGGCCAAGTCGATCGCCGAGCACCCGATCGGGCTGCTGCGCCGGCTGCACTTCCGGGTGACGGTCAACACCGACAACCGGCTGATGAGCGGCACCAGCGTGTCCCGCGAGTTCCACAAGCTGGTGGAGGCGTTCGGCTACGGCTGGGACGACCTGCAGTGGTTCACCGTCAACGCGATGAAGTCGGCGTTCGTCGGGTTCGGTGAGCGGCTGGAACTGATCAACGGTGTGATCAAGCCCGGGTTCGCGCAGCTCAAGTGGCGCGGCGCCCGTCCGCTGGCATGACCGCGCCGCACCGGTTCCGCTCCACGCCCGCACGGGTCGGCGCCTGGCTGTGGCTGGCGTTCGCCGCGCTGAACCTGGCGGACATCGTGCTGCGCGGCCGCGACCTGACGTCGGCGGCGACGGCCGCCGTGCTGCTGCTGGGCTGCGGCATCGCCTACGTCGTGGGGCTGCGGCCCGTGATCGTCGCCGACGAGCGCGGCGTCACCGTCCGCAACCCGCTGCGCGACACGCGGATGCCGTGGCCCGCGATCAAGAGGATCGAGCCCACCACCGCCGTGACGATCACGTTCGCGGACGCCGGCGGCGCCGAGCGCACCACCCGCGCCTGGGCCCTGCAGACCTCGCCGCGCGCCCAGGCCAAGGCCGAGCGCGCCGCCCGGCGCGCGGAGTCCGGCGGCGACCCGCGCCAGGTCATGCTGCCCGCCGTGATGCGCGACGGCGGTGCGGCCTCGGGGACCGGCGGCGGGTCCAGGGTGCCGCCCGACGCGGCCGGGCGGACGCCGACGATGTTCGTGGCGCAGCAGCTCAACGACATGCGGACCCGCCACCGCGGCGGGCAGGCCGCCGAGCGGGCCGCCGAGGGCTCGGTGGGCTGGGCGTGGCCCGCCGTGGCGAGCGTGGCCGTGCCCGCGGCGGCGTCGGTCGTGCTGGTCCTGGCCGCCTGGCTCAGCTGAGCCCGATGGCGGACGCCAGGTCGTCGCGCAGCCGGTCCAGGTCGGCGGCCGCGCGGGCGCGCACGGCGTCCACGTCCTCGCCGTCCCCGACCGGGTGGACGACCTGCAGGTAGCACTTGAGCTTCGGCTCGGTGCCCGACGGGCGGACGACCACCCGCGCCGACGCCAGCCGGAACCGCAGCGCGTCGGTCGGCGGCAGGCCGCCGGCCCCGTCCGAGAGGTCGTCGACGGCCTCCACGTCGCGGCCGCCCAGCCGGGACGGGGGAGCCGCGCGCAGCCGGGCCATCGCCTCGCCGATCAGGTCCAGGTCGGTGACGCGGATCGTCAGCGGGGCGGTGGCGTGCACGCCGTGCCGGCGGGCCTGGTCGTCCAGCAGGTCCAGCAGCGTGCGGCCGTCGCGCCCGGCCTCGGCGGCCAGGGCGGCCACGGTGAGGGCCGCGCCGATGCCGTCCTTGTCGAGCACGACCACGCCGTCGTCGCCGCCCGCGCTGTAGCCGAGGGCCTCCTCGTACCCGTAGACGAGCCGGTCGCCGGGCCGCTCCGCCTTCATGATCCACTTGAAGCCGGTGAGGGTCTCGGCGAACCGCACCCCGTGCTCGCGGGCGAGCGCGCCGAGCAGGGACGACGACACGATCGTGGTGACGACCAGCCGGTCCCGGCCCGTGGTGTGACGCAGCACGTGCTCGGCCAGCAGCCCGCCGATCTCGTCGCCGGTCAGCGTCCGCCAGCCGCCGTCGCGGCCCGGTACGGCCACGGCGCAGCGGTCCGCGTCCGGGTCGTTGGCGATCACCAGGTCGGCGCCCGAGGACGCCGCCAGGCCGACCACCAGGTCCATGACGCCCGGTTCCTCGGGGTTGGGGAACGCGACGGTGGGGAAGTCGGGGTCCGGCTCGGCCTGCTCGGGGACGACGGCGGGGGCGGGGAAGCCCGTCCAGGCGAAGGCGCGTTCCAGCACGTCCCGCCCGACGCCGTGCAGCGGCGTGTAGGCCACCGAGACGTCGCGGGCGTCGCCGAGCGGCAGGTGCGACAGGGCGTGCAGGTACGCCTCGACGATCTCGTCGCCGAGCACCGTCCAGCCCTCGCCGAGCGGCAGCTCGTCGACCCGGCCGACCGCGTCGATCGCCGCCGAGATCTGCGCGTCCACCGGCGGCGTGATCTGGACGCCGTCGCCCCAGTACACCTTGTAGCCGTTGTCGCGCGGCGGGTTGTGGCTGGCCGTCACCATGATCCCCGCCGCGGCGCCCAGGTGCCGGACGGCGAACGCCAGCACGGGGGTGGGCAGCGGACGCGGCAGCAGCCACACCCGCAGCCCCGCCCCGGTCAGCACCGCGGCGCTGTCGAGGGCGAACCGCTCCGAGCCGTGCCGCGCGTCGTACCCGATCACCACGCCCGCGCCCTCGTCGTCGGGCGGCGGGTCCTGCAGCAGCCGGGCGGCGATCCCGGCGGCGGCGCGCATGACCGTGACCCGGTTCATCCGGTTGGGGCCCGCGCCCAGCTCGCCGCGCAGCCCGGCCGTGCCGAACTCCAGCCGCGCGCCGAACCGGTCGGCCAGCGCAGCCTCGTCGCCGGCGTCCAGGATCGCGCGCAGCTCGTCGCGGGTGGCCGGGTCGGGGTCCTGGGCCAGCCAGTCCTCGGCCCGGCCGCGGTAGTCGCTCATGACGGCCTCTTACAGCTTCGACAGCACGGTGCCCAGCAGCGCGCCCATGCGGGCGGCGGCGGCCCGGCCCGCCGCCAGCACCTCCTCGTGGTCCAGCGGCTGGTCGCTCAGCCCGGCCGCGATATTGGTGACCAGGGAGATCCCCAGCACCTCCGCGCCGCCCTCGCGCGCCGCGATCGTCTCCAGCACCGTGGACATGCCCACCATGTCGGCGCCCAGCGCCCGCAGCATGCGGATCTCCGCCGGGGTCTCGTACGTCGGGCCGCGCAGCGCCGCGTACACGCCCTCGCTGAGCGTGGGGTCGACCTCGCGGGCCAGGGCCCGCAGCCGCGCCGAGTACGCCTCGGTCATGTCCAGGAACGTCGCGCCCGTCAGCGGGTTGTCGCCGGTGAGGTTGAGGTGGTCGGCGATCAGCACCGGGTCGCCGACCCGCTGGTGCTCGGGCCGCAGCCCGCCGGCCGCGTTCGTCAGCACCACCGTGCCCACCCCGGCGGCCAGCGCCGTGCGCACGCCGTGCACCACGGGGTCGACGCCGCGTCCCTCGTACAGGTGGGTGCGGCCGAGGAACACCAGGGCGCGGCGTCCGGCGACCTCCACCGCGCGGATCCGGCCCGCGTGGCCCTCCACGGCGGGCGGCGCGAACCCGGGCAGCTCGGTCACCGCCAGCTCGGCCACCGGCTCGCCCAGGGCGTCGGCGGCCGGCACCCATCCCGAGCCCATCACCAGGGCGACGTCGAAGGAGTCCAGGGACGTGCGGGCGCGCAGCTGCTCGGCCGCCGCCCGGGCCAGGTCGAACGCGTCAGTGCTCACGCCGCGACGCTACCCCGGAGATCAGCCTGCGGGCGACTCGGGCGGATCAGTCGCCGAGCGACTTGCAGGGCCGGGTGCGCAGGTCCTTGACGTAGTCGTCGGGCGCACCGGCCTTCTCGGCCGCGTCGGCCAGGATGCCCAGGTAGCGGGCGGACGGCAGGCCGCCCTCGTAGTCGTCGAGCACGTACATCCACGCCAGCACGTCGCCGTCCAGCGTCTGCACCCGGACCCGGATCTTGCGGTAGACGCCGAGCGCGGCGCCCTCCCACGCGTCCAGCTCCTTCTCGTCCCAGGCGGGCACGTCGTAGAGCACGACGAACACCTGCTCGCCGGGCTCCTCGACGACCGTCGCCAGGGCGCCTTCCCAGCCGACGTCCTGCCCGCCGAACGTCAGCCGCCAGTCCGCCAGCCAGCCGGTGCCGCGCATCGGCGAGTGCGGGGCCCGCTCGGCCATCTGGTCGGGGTCCATGTTGGAGGCGTACGCCGCGTACAGTGTCACGGCAGCCAAGCGTACCCAGCACCGGGCCGCTGACCCCGGGCCGGGACGGGTCACTGCCCGTTATGCGAAACAATGGGATACGTGACCCGCATCGTGATCCTCGGTGGAGGCCCCGGCGGCTACGAGGCCGCTCTCGTCGCGGCGCAGCTGGGCGCCGACGTGACCGTGGTGGAACGCGACGGTCCCGGCGGCGCGTGCGTGCTGACCGACTGCGTGCCGTCCAAGACGCTGATCGCCACCTCGGTCCGCATGGCGGTCATGTCGGAGTCGGCCGACCTGGGCCTGCGCTACAACGGCGGCCCGGACGGGGTCGTCGGCGCCCTGGAGGCCGACATGGCCACCGTCAACAAGCGGGTCAAGGACCTGGCGCGGGCGCAGTCGTTCGACGTCGCCGAACGGCTCGCCTATGAGGAGGTCAAGATCGTGCGCGGCGAGGGGCGGCTGGTCGAGCCGCACGTCGTCGCGGTCGGCGACCGGCACATCCGGGCCGACATCGTGCTGCTGGCCACCGGCGCCACCCCGCGCGTACTGCCCGGGGCGGAGCCGGACGGCGAGCGCATCCTCAACTGGCGGCAGCTCTACGACCTGCCCGAGCTGCCCGAGGAGCTGATCGTGGTCGGCTCCGGCGTCACCGGCGTGGAGCTGGCCGGGGCGTACCTGTCGCTGGGGTCACGGGTCACGCTGGTGTCCTCGCGCGACCGCATCCTGCCCAGCGAGGACGCCGACGCCGCGTCCGTGCTGCAGGAGGTGTTCCTGCGGCGCGGCATGAACGTCATGTCGCGGTCGCGGGCCGCCGGGGTGGAGCGGTCCGGCGACCGGGTGATCGTCACCCTGGAGGACGGCAGCAAGGTCGAGGGCTCGCACTGCCTGATGACGGTCGGCATGGTGCCCAACACCCAGGGCATCGGCCTCGAGGACGTCGGCGTCACGCTCGACCGGCGCGGGTTCGTCACCGTCGACAAGGTGTCGCGGACGACCGTCCCCCACATCTACGCCGCCGGCGACTGCACCGGCATCCTCATGCTGGCCTCGGTGGCGGGCATGCAGGGCCGCATCGCCATGTGGCACGCCCTCGGCGAGGCCGTGCAGCCCCTCAAGCTCGGCTGGGTGGCCTCCAACATCTTCACCGAGCCGGAGGTCGCCTCCGTCGGCGTCACGCAGTCCATGGTCGACTCCGGCGAGGTCAACGCCCGCACGGTCATGCTGCCGCTGTTCAGCAACGCCCGCGCCAAGATGCAGGGGTTCCAGGACGGGTTCGTCAAGCTGTTCTGCCGCCCGTCCACCAGCATCGTGCTCGGCGGCGTGATCGTCGCGCCGCGCGCCAGCGAGCTGATCCTCGGCGTGTCGATGGCCGTCCAGCAGCACCTGACCGTCGACCAGGTCGCGCACACCTTCGCCGTCTACCCGTCGCTGTCGGGCAGCATCACCGAGGCGGCGCGCCGCCTGATGGCCGAGCACGCCTTCTAGCCGGCCGTACGCCCGGCCCGGTTCGGTCAGGGCTCGGGCAGGCCGTGCCGGCGCAGCCGGGAGCGGCGCAGGTCCTCCGCGCCGATCACCACGGTGAACGTGCTGGCGACCAGCGCCAGCAGCCCCGCCCCCGCGCCGATCCACCACGCGCCCGGCAGCAGCGCGAACAGCAGGCAGACCGGGACCATCAGCGCCACATGGCGGCGCAGCATGCGGCCGCGCCAGCCCGCGTCGGTCAGGTCATGCCGCACCCACTCGCGGTGCTCCGGCGGCAGCCGGAACCCCAGCACGTAGCGGACGCGCCGCAGCGGGCCCGGATCTCCCGGCAACCGTGTCATCGTCAGGGGCCTACCCGAGGGCCTTCGCGGGAACGCGCCGGGCGCGTCCCCGAGGGAACGCGCCCGGACGGTGCGGCATCGACCGCGAGGGGAGACGGCGGGGGATCAGAAGCCCCCGCCGAAGTCGCCGCCGCCTCCGAAGTCGCCGCCGCCGAAGTCCCAGCCGCCGCCGATGTCGCCGGTGTCGCCGCCGAAGCCGCCGCCCATGTCACCGGGGGCGAAGCCGCCGCCGAAGCCGCCGGACATCATCGAGCCGAGCATGGTGCCGATCATCATGCCGCTGAGCAGGTCCATGCCGCCGTAGGAGGCGTAGTAGCCGCCCGCGTAGGGGGCGTAGGCCGGGCCGGCGTCCCAGTACGGACGGCGCCCGTCGCCGTACGGCACCATGCGCACGTCGGGCGACTCGCCGTTCAGCACCCGCCGCGCGTCGGCCGCGCACGCCGGGACGGACCGGGCGGGCCCGCCGGGCGGCGCCCAGGTGACGTCCTGGACCGACGGCCCGTGCTGCGGGTTGAAGAAGCACGGTGCGCGCCGCTCGGGCACCGGATCGCCCGCCAGCCGCGCCCGCACGGCGGTCATGTGGTAGCGGCCGTCCTCCAGCGCCTCCGTGACGGCGTGCATGTCCTCGGGACGGGCGGCCCGCTCGGTGGCGGACTTGGCCCGGTCGTAGGAGTTCATGGCCTTCTCGTAGTCCTCGCGCGCGGCGGGGTCGAGATCCGGGTCCATGACGTTGAGGTCCAGGCGGGCGATGTCCTCGCCGAGCAGCGTGACGTCCTCCTCCACGCCCCGCTTGAGCTCGGCCATCTCGCGGGCCTGCTGCTCGCGGCGCCGCCTGCGCACGACCAGGAACGCGCCCGACGCCCCGGCCACCACGACGACCAGGAGGCCCAGCATCACGAACGCGCCGACCATGCCGGCGTGGGCCTTCTCGTCGGCCTTGGTCTCGGCCAGGTCGGCGAACCTGATCAGCCGCGTCTTGATGTCGCCGCCGGAGGTCCGGGCGATCAGCTGGTTGATCTCCTGGCCGGACAGATCCTTGGAGATCCCCATCATTCTGCCGTCGGCCGTGATGCCGACGTACGTCTTGCCCTCGCCGACGCGCTGCGCGACCGCCTCCAGCATCGGGCCGAGCCGGTTCTTGCCCACCCCGCTCTGCACGACGACGGCGCGCACGTCGGCGTCCGTCCGGCGGTCCAGGGCGGCGCGGATGGCGGCCTGGTCGGCCTCCGGCACCGCCGCGCGGGCGTCGGTGGTCACGTACAGGCGGGACCCGGTGAGCCCGTTGGCGATCTGCGAGACGTCGTCCGCCTGGGCGGGGACGGCGAAACCGAACAGCAGCAGGAACACCGCGGCGGCCACGGCCGCGAGGGCACCGCGGCGGACGCCTCGCCCCTGGCCCGCGGTCCCTCGCCGAAGCTGCGAAGTCATGATGACAGTGTGCCTCCTCACGTCACCTTGTACGACGAGCGGGCGGCGCGCTCCGTTCCGTCCCGGGTGGGCGTTTCGCCGCGATCGTCATGAAGTGGTGCGCCCCGGCGTGCCCTGGAGGCAATACCCGGCGGAAAAGGGAACACCCCCGCCGGGGCGGGGGTGTTCGCCGTGCTCCGAAGGCTCAGGCGTCCTTGATCTCGCAGATGACCGCGCCGGACGAAACCGTCGCGCCGACCTCGGCGGACAGGCCGGACACCGTGCCCGCCTTGTGCGCGGTGAGCGGCTGCTCCATCTTCATGGCCTCCAGGACCACGATGGTGTCCCCGGCCGCGACGCTCGCGCCCTCTTCGGCGACGATCTTGACGATGGTGCCCTGCATGGGGCTGACCAGGGCGTCCCCGGACGCCTGGGCCGCCCCGCCCTTCTTGGCGCCGCGCCGGCGCGCGGGCGCCGCGGCGCCCGTGGCGGCGGCGTTGCCGGCGGACACGGCGGCGCCCAGCCCGGCGGGCAGCACGACCTCCAGCCGCTTGCCGCCCACCTCGACCGTCACGCGCTCGCGTTCGCCCGCCTCGGCGGCCTCCTCGGCCGCGGCCGCGCCGTCGTAGGGCGGGATCCGGTTGTCGAACTCGGTCTCGATCCACCGGGTGTGCACGGTGAACGCCTGGTCGTCCTGCGGGGGGACGAACGCGGGGTCGTCCAGCACGGCCCGGTGGAAGGGCAGCACGGTCGGCATGCCCGCGATCTCGAACTCCGCCAGCGCGCGCCGGGCCCGCTCCACGGCCTGCCGCCGCGTCGCGCCGGTCACGATCAGCTTGGCGATGAGGGAGTCGAACGCCTGCGGCACCGTCTGGCCCTCGACGTAGCCGGAGTCCAGGCGCACGCCCGGACCGGACGGCGGACGCCACGTCGTCAGCGTGCCCACGGCGGGCAGGAAGTTGCGGCCCGCGTCCTCGGCGTTGATCCGGAACTCGATCGAGTGGCCGCGCAGCGGCGGGTCGTCGTAGCCCAGCTCCTCACCGGCGGCGACGCGGAACATCTCCCGCACCAGGTCGACGCCGGCCACCTCCTCGGTGACCGGGTGCTCCACCTGCAGCCGGGTGTTGACCTCCAGGAACGAGATCGTGCCGTCCTGGCCGACCAGGAACTCGCACGTCCCGGCGCCCACGTACCCGGCCTCCTTGAGGATGGCCTTGGACGAGGTGTACAGGATCTCCAGCTGCTCGTCGGTCAGGAACGGCGCGGGCGCCTCCTCGACCAGCTTCTGGTGGCGGCGCTGCAGCGAGCAGTCACGGGTGGACACGACCACCACGTTGCCGTGCCGGTCGGCCAGGCACTGCGTCTCGACGTGGCGGGGCCGGTCCAGGTAGCGCTCGACGAAGCACTCGCCGCGGCCGAAAGCGGCCACGGCCTCGCGCACCGCCGACTCGTACAGCTCGGGGACCTCCTCCAGCGTGCGCGCCACCTTCAGGCCGCGCCCGCCGCCGCCGTACGCGGCCTTGATCGCGATCGGCAGCCCGTGCTCCCGCGCGAACTCCACCACCTCGTCGGCGCCCGAGACCGGGTCCTTGGTGCCCGCCACCAGCGGCGCGCCGACCTTCTGCGCGATGTGCCGGGCCTGCACCTTGTCGCCGAGCGCGGTGATCGCGGCGGGCGGCGGACCGATCCAGGTCAGGCCGGCGGCCTCCACGGCGGCGGCGAAGTCGGCGTTCTCGGCCAGGAACCCGTAGCCGGGATGCACCGCGTCCGCGCCCGCCACGTCGGCGATCTTCAGGATCTTCTCGATGTCCAGGTAGCTGTCGGCGGCGGTCTGCCCGCCCAGGGCGTACGCCTCGTCGGCCACCCGAACGTGCAGCGCGTCCAGATCCGGCTCGGCGTACACCGCCACACTGGCCAGACCGGCGTCACGACAGGCGCGGGCGATGCGGACCGCGATCTCGCCGCGGTTGGCGATCAGGACCTTGCGCACGTTGGGTCTCCTCCCTCAACCAACGCACGCAGTCTAGATAATCACTCGCGGCCGGTTTCGTAAGGCCCTCCTTATAGCGCCCCCGCGGCTGGCCGGATCGGGACGCGGCGGGCCGCGTCCGACCCGGCGTGTTCACCGCGTCTTGCGGCCGTAACGGCGGTTGAACCGCTCCACGGCGCCGGTGGCGTCGAGGATGCGGCCGCGGCCGGTGTAGAAGGGGTGACTGGCCGCGCTGACGTCCACGTCGACCAGCGGATACGTGCGGCCGTCCGGCCACTCGACCGTGCGGTCGGTGACGACCGCCGACCGTGTGACGAACGCGACATCGGCGGCCCGGTCGCGGAACACGACCGGCCGGTACTCGGGGTGGATCCCCTGCCTCATGGCGACCTCCCAGATTGCTCAGTTGGACGAACACGCTGATAATGATTTTCATTCCATCCGACGGAGGGGGAGTGGGGCATGGCGAGCGTTCCCGTCGTCGTGGTCGCGGGCCTGCACGCACGGGCCCGCGGCGAGGTGGTGCGCGCCCTGCTGTCGGGCGTGTCGCACTCGGCCGCCGTCCACCACGACCTGCGCGGCGGACGCGTCGCCAGGGTGGTCCTGGACGCGTGGGGCGTCCGGGGCCGCGCGGACGTGCCGCTCGCCCACGGCTGCGTCCCGTGCACCGTCCGCGACGACGCGCCGCGCGCCCTGCTGGGCCTGGCGCACGCGGCGTCCCTGCTCGTCCTGGAGATCTGGGGCGCGCTGGAGACCCGCCCGATCGTCGAGGAGATCGCCAGGACGCCCGGCCTGCGCCCGGCCGCCGTCCTCACCGCCGTCGACGCGTCCGCGCTCCCGCACGACATCGCCTGCGACGAGCGTCTCGGCGACCGCCCGCCGGCCGCCGTGGACGACGACGACCGCTACGTGGCCGAGGTCCTGGCCCGGCAGATCGAGTACGCGTCGGGCCTGGTGCTCGTCCCGGCCGACGACCCCGACGACACCGCCCTGGCCGCCCGCGTCCTGGACCACCTGGGCGCCGGCCTGCCCGTCACGGCGCTGCCGGAATTGACGGCCGCCACCCCGGCGGGCCGGGTCGACCCGGCCGCACTCGCCGCCCAGGTGCACCCGGCCACCGTCCGCCTGCCCTGCGACCGCGACTCCGGCGACGTCGTCACGGTGGTGTGGCGCCGCCTGCGCCCCCTGCACCCGGTGCGCTTCCACGACGCGATCGAGGACGTCGCGGGCGCCGCCGTGCGCAGCCGCGGGCGCATGTGGCTGGCCAGCCGTCCCGGCACCCTCCTGGCCTGGGACTGCGTCGCCGGGCTGCTCGCCATCGAGGACCGCGGCCCGTGGCTGGCCGCCCGCCCCACCGCCTGGGCCGCGGCGTCCCCCGCCCGCCGCGCCGCCACCGCGCTCGACTGGCGCCCCGGGCTCGGCGACCGCACCCAGCTCATCGCCTTTACCGGCGGCGGGATCGACCGCGCCGCCCTGTTCGGCCTCCTCGACCGGTGCCTGCTCACCGACGAGGAGATGCTCGCCGGCGCCACGGCCTGGGAGTCCTACGCCGATCCCTTCGCCGCCGTCCTGGACTGACCGCCGGGCAACATTCGCGTGGACTCCCGAGCCCGCTTCACGGGGTGTATCTTCGCTCTGATTTCGGCTGGTTCCCGGGGAGTCTGATGGTTCGCCGTCTGGGTCTTGCGGCGGCCGTGCTGGCCGCGTGTGTGACGCTGCCCTCGTCCGCCGTCCTCGACGAGCGCCCGTTCGTCGACGCCGACATCACGCACCAGCTCACCGTCGCCGCCCGCGCGGTGCTCCAGTACCGCTCCGAGGCCCTCGTCCAGCGCGCGCGCCCCGAGGAGGTGCCCACCGAGGTGCTGGGCGTGCGGATCTCCCCGAGGCTCGCCCGCCAGCAGCACCGGGCCGCCCGCGAGCTGCAGAACCGCAGCCGCGCCCCGGTCGAGGGCGGCCCCCCGTACACCGGCGCCCGCACCCGCCTGGAACCCGAGCGGGCCATACGCACCGGCGACCGCATCACCCTGGACGCCACCGAGCACACCGAGGTCCGCTACGAGACGGGCAAGGTCACCCAGTCGGTGCGCCGCCGCTTCGACTTCACCGTCGACGGCCCCCAGGTCACCCTCGTCGACGAACACGTCCGCGACCCCGAGGCGCGCCCCGTCAACGACCCGCGCCCCGAACGCTGACCCTCACCGGCCGCCGTCCTCCCGCAGCCGGTCGGCGGCCTCCTGATAGGCCCGCGCGGCCCTGGTGAAGTAGTCGAACAGGACGTCGAGCTGCTCGGGTGAGTACCCGGCGAGGATCTCCCCGATCCGCTTCCGCGCGGGCGCCATGACCTCGTCCAGCCCGGCGGGCCTGCCGATCGGCTCGACGAGCACCTTGCGCCGGTCGCCCGGCTCGGGCACCCGCCGGACGTAGCCCGCCGCCTCCAGCCGGTCGATCAGCCGGGTGGTCGGCCCGGTCGTCAGGCCCGTACGTGCGCCCAGCTCCCCGGGGGTCATCGGGCCGGACAGCTCCAGGACGTTCAGCGCGTACAGGTCGGTGGCGCCCAGGTCGCACGCCTTGGCACTGGCCTGGCCGTGCAGCATCACCGCGCTCAGGTACCGCCGGTAGGCCCGGCTGGCGTCCGCGGACGTCTGCGGCCTTGACATGTGATCCCTCCATCCCTAATCTCTTCCTCAACGAAGAGACTTCTTCAAAGAAGAAACTTCTTATAAGAAGCTACCATGACGGAGGAACCATGTCCCTTACCGACCTCCCGGCCGCTCCCAAAGCCCCGGAAGCGCCCGCGCCCCGCCCCCGCAGGCGTCGCGTCGGACGCGTCCTCGGCGTCACTGCCCTGCTGGCCGGCCTGGGCGTCGGCGGCGCGTACCTGTGGCTCGACGGCACCGCCGACGTGCGCGCCACCGGCACGCCGGAGTGCCTCAGCGTCACCCCGACCGGGCCCGCCACAGGCCACCGCGACGTATGCGCCACCCTGGACGCCCTGACCGAGGCGTGGGGGCGCGGCGACGCCGACGCCTACGGCGCGTTGTTCACCGACGACGCCACCTACACGACCTACGTCGGCACCCACTACCAGGGCCGCCGCGACATCACCGAGGGCCACCGCGCCCTGTTCGGCGGCTTCCTCAAGGGCACGAAGCTGGCCGACTCGTTCCTCGGCATCCGCTTCTACGGCAACGCCACCGCGATCGTCACCAGCCGCGGCGACACCTACGACGGCAGCCCCAAGAAGCCCGGCGAACTCTCCAAGACGCAGACCTACACGCTCGTCCGCCAGGACGACGGCCACTGGCGCATCGCCGCGTTCCACAACACCAAGCGGCAGCCGGTCATGGAACGCATCTCGTTCCTGTTCTCCCCCGACACCCGCCCGCAGGCCGAGAAGTAAAGGACCCCCGTCATGTCGACCGACACCGCAGCGATTCTGACCACCCTGGAACAGAGCCAGGACGCCTGGAACCGGGGAGACGGCGCCGCCTACGGCGCGTGCTTCACCGCCGACGCCACCGACGTCACCTTCGTCGGAACCGTGTACCACGGCGCCGAGGAGATCGGCCGCGCCCACCAGGCGTTGTTCGAGGGCTTCCTCAAGGGCACCAGGCTCCTCCTGGAGGTCCTCGACGTGCGCCTCCACGGCCCGGACACCGCCGTCGTCGTCACCCGAGGCGACGTCGTCAAGGGCAAGCGCGCCCGAAAGCCCCGCAAGATCGCCACCTACACCCTCGTCCGCGACGCCGGCCAGTGGCGGATCGCCGCCGTCCAGAAGACCCAACGCAAGCCCCTGATGGAAGCCATCTCCTTCAAGCTCCAACCCACCACCGCCCCCACCACCCCCTGAACCCGCCCCCGATCCCCCACACTCGCAACGACTGTCGCGGCCGCCATCATCAGTACTTGGCTCCAACAAAGACCCACTTGGAAGCTCTTGAGGAGGGGCGTCAACGGGCGGAGCAGCTCTGGTCCTGTTTTACGGAGTGTGCGGCCGCCGCAGCGAGCCGAGGACGCTACTGGATGAGTTCCAGCCCCTTTCCTCCCTGTTTTGGGGGGACTGCTGCCTTGCGGTTACACCAGACGGGGTTGTCAGGGCCTGGTCCTAGGGTGGCCCGCATGGCGACGTTCCGATCCAGCTTCACTCTCCTGCGCATGGTAGAAGCGGCACGGGAGCTCACCGAGCACGCGCGCGTGGGGGAGCGCATCGATGCGGTGCTGCGCATCATGGGAGGCCTCGGTGGCACGTACGGTAAGGGCAGGCCGCTCGTGGACGCCTTGGAGGACGTGGCCCAAGAAGCCATCCTTCACGGAGACTTCGAACTCGCTCAGCGCTTCCAGCGTTTCGCTGCCTACGCTGGAGGGGAGCTGTTCCTCGAAATTCTGGAGAACTACTACGACGAGGAAGCACGGCAACGTAGCGAGGAAAGCTTGCGAAGAATGGTCGCCATAGCGGCCGACCGAGCGGTCGCCGCGCTCGACGTCCTATGCCGTGACAGGCCCGATGCGACCGCTGCCGACGCCCGTGAACTCTTTCGCGGCATCGCCCGATCCGCCGACCACCTGGGCATCGGAGCGGGTGAGGGCGGAATCCGGCTGTCCGCCCAGCAGGCGAGGCGGCTCCAGCAGTACGGACACATGGAGTTGGTTCTCCGGAACCTGCCCCGGCCAGCCTCCGCCGAGGCCGCGCGGCTGATGAGCGACGTCCTGAGGGACGTCGACGCGGGAATGCTGGCCCAGCTGCTCGAGCTCAGGGCCAGACAGGCTGGCCTCGCGGCCCTGCGCGCCGCGGTGGAGAACCCGAACAGCTCCGAAAGCGCCCTGCACGCCTGCCTGAAGGACCAGGAGTGGATCTTCGGTGGAGTCTATGTGGCCGAGTTGGCCCGTCGGCAGTACACACCGGACACCATTCTCGACATTCCGCTACTGCGCGGCGACGGATCCCTGCACGTAGTGGAACTCAAACGCGCCAACATCAGTGATCTGGTCATCCGACGCAGCGGCCACCTCATGCTGGGCGCCCCGCCGCATCACGCGGTATCCCAGGTGCAGAACTACCTCCGGACCCTGGACGAGAACCGCCAGACCATCCTCGCGAATTACGGTGTCGACACCCGCAGGGCCTCGGCAACGGTCGTGATCGGACATCCTCGGTACGTGAACAGGAGCATCACGCCCCAGGAGGTTGCGGAGACTCTGCGCACTTACAACACGCATACGACACGGATAGACGTGATCACCTACGAGACTTTGTTGGAGTCGGCCGCCCGGATGCTGACCCTCTCGTCGGCACGGCAGGACTCCGACCCGAAGGAAGAGCCCGAGGCATGAACGACACTCCTGCTGCGATTGCACCGCTTCTGGCTCGTCTGTGCGGTGGTGAGGTCACCGCAGAGGACTACGTCGGATACTTCCGGAACGAGTTTGGGGAGGAGCTCGTCTTCGCCCAGCGCCGGGGAGAGAAGACCGCTCGGCTCTGGCACAGCGACGCGGACTGGCAGATGTTCCGCGTCGGCGACCATTCGATACGGGTCGACGGCCCGATGGACGGAGTGATCACAGTTGACGGTCTGATCATCAATCGTGCGGAGGCGACATGGCTGTCCTCCTGCCTGGCCGTCTCCCGCCACCTACGCTCCGGCCGCGGTCGGGCAACCCCTGGTTGACCCGCGGACCTCGATCGGCGCGGGGATCTGAACCGCACTGTCAGATCAGAAACGGGAGCTACCCGGCCAGTCCATATCCGTCGATTTGGTCTTCACCCAACAGGCGGCCGCTGCGGACCTCGGACAACCAGTGATCACGAAATCGCCTACGTCGATCGGCCTGAAGAAGCTCAAGGATGTAAGGACGCGCTGCCTTCCGGGTAGCGGGCCGAACCGGCTGGCCGGAAGCAGCCTGCCCTGGCTTCACGAATCTGCACATGGACCTTCGGGTCCCGCTGCAGGGGGACGCGCGGCGTGACCAGCCGCAGGACGCCCGCATCTCACACCGTGGCCGGCCAGCCGCCGCCTGCGGCGTCCCTGGCGGGATGCAGGTTCAGTCTGTCTTGTCGTGGCGCGGTGCGACGTACGAGCCGCGCTGTGGCACGGTGTGGACGAGCCCTTGGTCGCGCGGGTATGTCACGGTCGGGCCTGAGGGGGCTTATGGCGCGGGTGCGCGGTGCGACCGTGCCGAGGCACGCCCGCATCTTGCACTGCGGCTGACGGGCCGCCGTCTGCGGGGTGTGCGTGGTGCTGGGTCAGTCTGTCTTGTCGTGGCGCGGTGCGACGTACGAGCCGCGCCGTGGAACGGTGTGGACGAGGCCAAGGTCGCGCAGGTACTCCACGGCCTTGCGCGCGGTGACTCGCGATACCTCGAACTCCTGACACAGCTGCTTTTCGCTGGGGATCGGCCGTCCCGGCTTGAGCAGGCCCGCGTCGATGCGCTTCTTGACGAGAGTGGCGATGCGCAAATACGCGGGGGCCTCATCACCGGTCGACCAGACCGGCGGGTCCACGGCGGCTCCGTCCACCGTCACAAAGCTCCCGCGTTGCGGCACCGTGTGGACGATTCCTTGATCTCGCAGCCAGGCCACGGCGCGTCGCACGGTTTCGCGTGCGACGCCGAACTCCTCCACCAGCGCCTGCTCGCTGGGAATCGGCTGCCCAGGGCGCAACTCCCCGGACTCGATCCGGCGCCTGATGATCTTTCCGATCTGCTGGTAGATCGGCGCGACGAGTTCATGATCGGGATCCACGATCTTGAACTGTAGACGTATAGAGACGTATCTAGACGTACAGGTACGTATTGAATACGTGGCATTACTAGTCGTGACTAATACATGGCCACTATCCTCGGCAGGGCTTTCATTGGCCGTCCTTCGACGCCGGTCGACGTCGTGAAAGGAGGAGGCATGGGGTCTCGGATCGGAGAGGTGCGTGTTGGTCGGGAGATCGTCCGGAGTGAGCTGGGTCGCGGGCCGGTGTGGTGGCCCGACGGGGACACGAACGAGCTGAGTGAGAGCGCCCGGGCGTCGTGCATGGAGGCGATCAGGCGGGCGTATCCGGGCTGGCGCGTGTTCGTGAGCGACCGGGGGCGGTGGTGGGCGACGCGGGGGCCGCTCGGCGCGGAGCAGATGCGGGTCGGCTGCCAGGCGTCGTTGGACGCCGACACCCCGGCACGGCTGTGCGAGTTGCTCGCTGCGGAGACCGTTCGGGACGAACAGGTGCTCGGTAGGGCATTTCAGACGAGGAGGTGATCTCGGCGAATGGAGCCGGGTGCGGACGACGATGACTCGACGGAGCCGTTGCGGCGGCTGGGCGAGGCGCTCGGGAAGTACGGGGTGCCCGTGCGGCTGCGCGTCGGTGACCAGGGAGAACACGTGCTGCGGGCGTCCCATCCGCAGGCGCCGCTCAGCACGGACGTCCATCTCCAATCGATCAACGGAGAGCTGTGCTTTCTGTCGGAATGGGGCAGCGTCATCTGCTCGGCCGGAAATATCGCGGAGGCGGTCGCGTACGTCGCACGGCTGCTCAGCCTGCGGATTTCTTGACGTTCGGTCATCCCGCGCGTCATGAGATCGCGGTCCGTAGTCGATCAGGGTGCCGAAGGGGTCGCGCAGCAGGGCAATCGGTGGCCGGATCCGGCCACGCGGGGGCGGCGAGAATGCGGCAAAACCACGCGTCCCGGTCGATGTACGGGTGGCTTCCTGTGATCCTTGAGCCGTAAACTGTCGGCGCTCTCGAAAAAACGGGGTAAGCGACGAAAGGGGTCGGGCATGAGCGACAAGCGGGGCGCGAGCATCGGAGCGCTCGAAGACCTCTCCCGGATGTTCAGCAAGCACTCCAGGAACCTCGACGCCCTGATCAAGGACCTCAACGGCCGCACGGTGAGCAGCACGGAGATCTGGTGGGGCCCCGGCGCCGACCGTTTCCGCAGCGCCTGGGCCGAGGCCAAGGCCGCGTTCGACAAGATGGCCGTCGCGCTCGAGCAGGGCAGCCAGGACATCAAGCGCTCCCAGCAGAACATCGAGGCCGCCACGCGCTGACCGCGCCCAAGGACGCGCGGGCCCCGGCCCATCCCCCCGAGGCCGGGGCCCGCGCCATGCCCGAAGGGAGGTCCCGTGAACGAAGCCGAACGTCTGCGCCTCCAGCTCGTGCTGAACCGCATCCAGACACTGTCGGACGAGCACTGGCACACCTTCACCGGGCCGCTACGTGCGATGGGCGACCACGCCTGGGTCGGTGGCGCGTCCGCCAAGGGGTTCGGGCACGAGCTGGAACGCAGTGACCGGGAGCTGCACGCGCAGCTGCGCAAGGCCCTGGAACTGGTGCAGGACAAATTGCGGCGGCCGCCGCTGGGCTGACAACGGGGATGGCAGGGGGCAATGGGGGACAACTGGCTCGGGCCGGATACCTGCGGCGTCAAGCTGGCTCAGTTCGAGCAGATGACGCGGCAGATGACGCAGGCGGCCCCGAAGCTCGAGGAGCTGGCCGACCAGCTCTGGCAGTCACTGAACGGGGCCGGGGTCAGCACCGCCCCGGCGATGGAGATCAAACGCATCGCCGCCTGGGCGAGCAGGGCCGCAGCCGACCTGCGCCGCCGCAACGTCCTGGCGCACAACCTGGACCGGCAGAAGCTCGCCTTCACGATCAGCCGCCCGGACGGGACCTACGTCACCCTGCCCGACCGCTACACCGACCAGGTCGCCTACGCCGACGGCCGGCGCGTCGCGGGCCTGCTGCGTCGCGCCGCCGACGGCGACGCCGCCGCCAAGGCCGCACTCGCCCGCGTGAACCCTGAGGACATCACTCCCGCCTTCGCCAAGGCGCTGCTGGAAGCGCTCGGCCCGGAGGGGGTCGTCCGGCTGCCGATCGACCTCACGTTCCACTTGGGCGGCGACATCAAGCAGCACCGCGACGGCGTGGACAACCAGGCCCGCGACGCCAGGCAGGCCCTGGCCATCCTCGGTCGCAGCCTCGCCCTCGGCACCAACCCCGCCAAACGCAGCGGCTACGTCGGCCAGGAGTACCTTCAGCGGCTGAACGCGGCGGGCCGGGCGAACTTCCCGCCCCAGAGCAGACCGCCGCACGGCGTGGTGGGCTACCAGTCGCTGTCCACGCTGCTGGCCGCTGCCGGAGATGCCCGTTTCTCCGCCGAGTTCATCACCACGGTCGGCAGCGGCATGATCGCCAACGACCGCACGCACAAGGACCGCCACACCTGGCCGCTGCCCGACCTCGCCGGTCGTTACGGCCTCGGCAACGCCCTCGACCCCGGGACGACCAAGGTCGTCGGCGGCGAACGCAGGACCGACTATCTCGTCCCGCTCCTCAACGCCGCCGCCGCGTCCGGACGGGAAGGCGCCCAGGCTCTGCTCAGCCAACGTCCCTTCGGTGTCTGGACCCACGACAAACAGAGCAAGAACGCCACCTCCACCCTGGAGTACCTGCTGCGCGACCGCCGGGCGATCTGGGGCCTGACCGACCACGGCGACGCCCTCGGCAAGGTCATCAAGACCGCCTCCACCGGCACCGACAAGGACTCCGAACGCATCGCCTTCGATGCCGGCAAGGTCCTCGCCGACGACGCCCGCAAGTACTACAAGGTCGCCAAGGTGGACGGCGACTGGAGCATCAAGCTCGACGACGGCAAGAAAACCGAACTCGACGCGCTATCGGGGCTGCGCCCTCATATGGCCGACGTGCTCGCCTCCCATATCACCAAGGTGAACGACGAATACGGCGTGTCCATCCTCGGCGCGGACCGTAGCAGGGCTCCGGTGAGCGATACCGACCTGGACTACCTGCTGCTGGAGGTGTCGCGGGACGCCAACGCCTTCGACAAGCTCCTCAACGCTCAGATCGCGCACGCCCAGGTGGACATTCAGCAAGCCGCTGCGACCGGGGACAGGACGCGCCTCAAGAATGCCGTCGTGGCCAACGCTCAGATCTTCGGCCACCTGCTGGAGGCCCGCAATCAGGCCGTCTACGCCGAGCACGGTCGCGTCGAGGCCGTCAACAAGGAACTCCAGGCCAAAGTCGCGCGCCTTGCCGCGGTCATCAGCGATGCCGGCGCCGCCGGCGTCGGCTCCCGAGGTGGCCCGGTAACGCAACTGGCCTACAACCACCTGGTGGCCAAGCAACTGGAGAAGGTGGCGGCCCAAGTCACCAAGCCATTGGAGCAGAAACCCGACGCCGTAACCGACCGCCCCACCACCAACGCCGAGGCCATCGAGGAGCTCTTCGGACAGATGCTCGCCTCATCGCTGGTCAAACAGCCCGAGGTGACCGGCAAAGAATTGCGTGGCAAACCTTTTGCCACTGACGACGAGCCGCCGCGGCTACGTCCACTCGACTCACTTGGTCCGGAACAGTACGAAGCGCTGCTGAGATGGGCGGATGACAGGTACAGCGTGCGCGAGTTGCAGGAGCGGGCCGGAGGTGCGATGGCCACAGGTATCAGCCAGGCAACGGGACATTATCGGACCGATGACGGACGCTTCAACGCGGAGCCGAGTGGGCAGCGGTGAGAGTGGCCATGCGGCGTCTGATCTGGCTCCACATTTGCCTTGCTCTCACGGCGGCAGGATGTACTGTCAATCAAGAACGTCCGGACGCCAGAGAAACTCCACGTCCGGACATGCGGCCTGTGAGTGACCGGGCGCCATATATTTGCGAGCTTGTGCCAGAGGTGGAGTTTCGTCGCGTAACCGGGATCACCGGTACGCTCAAACCTGCTGGTGGTGGCGATCCCGCTGACAATTATCTCTGTCTGGCACATGCCGCAGGAAGGTCGGCCCCTCTCGGGCTCCAGTGGGATCTGGAGGACGCCGAGAAAATCGTACGTCAGCAGGAACGAGGCTACGCTGAACGTAGCTCGTATCTCTTGCCGTCAGAGCTGGGGAAGGGCTTCGCGAGCCCCGCCGCCGGCTCGCCCCGGCCCAACTACGTGATCGCCATGTTTCGCTGTGGCGACGAGCGGCCGTGGTTGAGCATTGACTTCGCGCCGGTGGTGCGGGGGCGGGATGCGGTGCAGGACATGTTCGCGTTCATGCGGATCGCGCAGAAGCGGTTCGGGCAGATTCACAAGTGTGAGCCGAGGCCGTCGTGACACAGCAGGAGGACAGCCCTCGTCCGGTCGAAGCTGTCGAAGTGGGGCAGCGGATCAGGGGCGCGGTATGGGGCATGGCCGTCACGGGTGCGTTGTTCGTGTGGAACTATTTCCCGGCGGAGAAGGCCGTCGACCACGGCCGGGAATGGGCGGAGTTCGACGACCTCGGCCCCGGTGAGGTGGTCACCCTCGTGGCCGCGTCCGCTTTCGTTGCCAGCTTGGTGGCGTGCCTGGTGCTCGGGGTGGCCGCCAGCGCCGAAGGGGCGCGCAGAATTTCACGGTTGGCGGTGGCGTTCGGTCTGGTCGCCCTGGTGTCGCACGTGTGGCTGCTCTTCACCGTTGAGGAGATCTACGAACGCCCCGGCGCCGAGCTCGGTGTGCTGATCATCGTCGCGTACGTGGCGGTGTTCTTCACCGTGGCGGCGGGCACGCCCGACCCGGCAGAGCGCACGAAGGTCGCGCGGCAGCAGAGCTGGATGGACGAGGACTTCGGGACGGTCGACAGGCGCTTCCGCCCGTAGGCCCGCGGGTCACCGGTCGTCGCCGGTTGTGGGGGGTGGGAGGGCCACCTGGATTTGGGTGGTGATGCCGGTGGCCACGAAGAGGCCGCGGCCGGTGGGGCCGCCGAGGGGGGCGTTGCGGGGGAGGCGCAGGCCGAACAGTTCGCCGTCGTCGGGGGAGTCGACCGACAGCAGGACGCCGGAGCGGGAGCGGCGGGTGTCGGACAGGAAACCGCGGTAGCCGCGGCCCAGGTCCTCGGTGGTGCCGCCGATGACGACGGCGTGTTCGCTGTCGCGGGCGGTGCGCAGGACGCCGCACAGGGCGTCGTCGAGGTCGGTTTCGTCGAGGAGTTCGGCGTCGTCCACGACGACGACATAGCGGTGCTCCTCGCCGATGGTCTCGGCGAGGTCGTCGGAGTCGGCGTCGGCCGACAGGACGCCGAGGACGCCCGGGCGGCCCGACAACTGCCGCAGGGGCGAGCGGCGGGGAGTGATGAGGACGACGGGGGTCAGGCCGCCGCCCACGGACGGGTCCAGGAGCGAGTGGACGATCGTCCGCAGGGTGGTGGAGCGGCCGGAGCGGGGCGGGCCCGCCACGACGAAGCCGGGGCCTTCGTTGAGCAGGTCGATGCCGACGGGGGAGAGCGTGTCGCCGCCCACGCCGACCAGCGCCCACAGGGCGGACGGCGCCAGGAACTCGGGGTCGAGGGCCATCGCCTCGCGGTAGGTGACGCGGACGGGCAGTTCGTCCACGTGGATGGGGCGCTGTTTGCGGGGCAGCCGGCCGTAGCGGGTGACGCAGGCGCGTGCGATGTCCTGGAGCGCGGTCACCTGGGCGGTGCCGGACGGGTCGTCGCCGAGCAGGCCGATCTGCGACTCGCGCAGGGGCAGGCCGGGGCCGACGACCTCCAGGGCGCGGCCGGGCGGCATGGCGGCGGGGATCTGCTTTTCCTGCAGCCCCGCGTAGCCGTAGTCGTTGGGGTCGGCCATGCGCAGGACGAGGCGGCGGTCGAAGACGGTGGAGACCTGGCCGGACAGCCCGGAACGGTCGCCGGTGAACACCGCGCGCAGGCCGACCGAGGCGCCCTCGCGCAGGAGGCGGAGCAGGGCGTCGACCAGGCGGCCGTAGTCGTAGTTCTCGAACGCGGCGACGAACCCTTCCCAGCGGTCCAGCAGGAGCAGCATCCAGGGGAGGCGGTCGGTGGCGGCCACGGCGGCGCGTTGTTCGGACAGGGACGCGAAGCCCGCCTCGGCCAGCAGTTGCTGGCGGCGGGCGACCTCCGTGGAGAGCGCGGCGATGAGGCGTTCGACGCGGTCGAGCTGGTCGCGGCTCACCACGGCCCCGCAGTGCGGCAGCGAGACGAGCGGGAGCAACGCGTTGGCGCCGCAGTCGATGGCGTACAGGTGCGCGTCGTAGGGGGAGCACGCCCCGGCCAGGGAGCCCGCGATCGTGCGCAGCGCGGTGGAACGGCCCGACTGTGCGGACCCGGCGATGTAGAGGTGGCCGCCGGACGTCAGGTCCAGCGTGAGCGCCTCACGCGACTGGACGGCGGGCAGGTCCGTGATGCCGAACGGGACGGGCTGCACGTCCACCACAGAGCCCCCGGCGGCCGTACGGGGCGTGAGCCTGACCTTCTCCGGCAGCGGGTTCAGCCAGGGGGACGGCTGCCTGTCGATACCGGCGCGGCGGGCGGCCTCGTCCACGGCCTCGACGAGTGCGGCCAGATCGGTGACGGCGGGTGCGTCGTCCGGGGCTTCGCGGGGCGCGGGCAGGGGGCGGCCCAGGCCCTGCCAGGGGAGCGGCAGGACGGTCGGGGCAACGGACGCCGCGACGCTCCCGGGGCGGCGGCCTCCGACGCGGGCGGTCTGCACGGGATACAGCTCGGACGCGCCGGAACGCACGTAGCAGCGCCCAGGGGTCGACTTGGCGATGTTGGCGGCGTCGGGTGCGTCCAGCACGTCGGTGGACTCGTCCGGGTCGGTGACGCGCAGCGCTATGCGCAGGTTGGTGTTGGCGCGGATGTCGGCCGTGACGACGCCCGCGGGACGCTGCGTGGCCAGGATCAGGTGCACGCCCAGGGAACGGCCCCTGCGCCCGATGTCGACCAGGCCCGCGACGAAGTCGGGCAGTTCCGAGACCATCGCCGCGAACTCGTCGATGACCAGGACGAGCCGGGGGAGCGCGGTGCCGCCGCCCTCGTGGTAGTCGTCGATGTCCTTGGCCCCGGCGCGCAGCAGGATCTCCTCGCGGCGACGCAGCTCGGCTGACAGCGACTCAAGCGCGCGCTCGGTGGCGTGCCCGTCCAGGTCCGTCACCATGCCGACGGTGTGGGGGAGGCGGGCGCAGTCCTTGAACGCGGCCCCGCCCTTGTAGTCGATGAGCACGAACGTCATCTCGTCCGGGCGGTTGGCCACCGCCAGGGACGCGATGAGCGTCTGCAGGAGTTCCGACTTGCCCGCCCCCGTGGTTCCGGCGATCAGCCCATGGGGGCCGTCGGTGCGCAGGTCGAGTTCGAACGGCCCATCCGGGCCGATGCCTATGGGCACGCGCGTGGTGCGGCCGCCGGTGCGGTGCCAGGCGTCCAGCACCTGCTTGGCGGACGGATCCGGCATGTCGAGCAGGTCCAGCAGCCGGGCCGAGGCGGGGATGGCGTCTTGGGCGTCCTCGCGCGACACGTCCCGTACGGGGGCGAGCGCGCGCGCAACGCGGTCGGCCCACGCCGGCGACACCTGGTCCGCCAGGACGGGACCGAGCGCGTCCAGCCCCTGGCCGCGCAGCCGCAGAGTGTGGGGCCCGTCCCAGGCCGCCACGGCGGTGCACTCCTCCGGGAGCAGCCGCTCCTCGTCGTCCACGCAGATCGCGTACAGGCCGTACTCGGCGCCCCGCGACAGCAGCATCGGCATTCCGGGGACGCGGCGCAGCGCCCGCGCCCCGTCCAGCACGATGAGGATGTTGTACGGGACGGCGTCGCCGGGCTGCCGTTCCTGCCCGAAGAACGAGGACGACGCCTGCGCGGCGCGGCGGCGTTCGGTGACGCGGATGGCCAGTTCGGTGACGCGGTGCGCCACCGACTCGGGGTCGCTGCCGACCAGCGCCACGCACTCCTCGCCCTCGCGCGGCGCGCAGTGCGGCAGCCAGCGCACCCAGTTCCAGCTCTCGGCGGCGCGTTCCTCCTCGTCCGCGCACAGCACGACGATGGCCAGGTCGCGGGGGCTGTGCAGGGCGGCGGCCTGCGCGACCAGCCAGCGCGCCAGGCCGCGCGAGGCCGCGCGCGGGCCGGTCAGGCCGATCACGCCGAGGTCGGGCAGCGGCAGCGCGACCGGCACCAGCCGCGCCGCCGGGACGTCGATGTCGTCGGCCTCGCCGACCAGCTCCACGCGGGCGGGCAGGTCGGCCAGGCCGACGCGCAGGTGCAGCGTGTCGGAGTCGGTGACGCGCCGTTCCCACAGGCGGCGGCGCGGACCGGTCGCGGTGAGCAGCACCTCGGCCGGGTCGGGGTGCAGGGCGCGGCGCTCGTCCTGGTCGGCGCGGCACAGCCGGTCCAGCTCGCCGTCGAACTCGGCGGCTTTGCGCTGGTGGTCGCGCAGCGCCTTCTTGTACGACTTGCGGCCGTGCATCCGGTCGCCGATCCACTCGCCGACCGTCATCACCGGCCAGGCCAGCGCGAACAGCGCCCACCACCACTGGCCCAGCGCCACCGCCATGACCAGCCCGAACGCCGAGAACAGCAGCGCGCCGAACAGCCGCAGCCGCTCGCGCGGGTTGCGTTCGGGACGCTTGGGCACCTCCAGCCGCCGCGGCGGCCGGGCCGGGTGCAGGCGGGGCGGGCGGTTGAACGCCAGCCCGCCGTCGGGCATCCGCTCCAGGTGGGTGTCGGGCGCGGCGGCCGGGACGAGCGTCAGCACGGTGGCGCCGACGGCGAGCAGCGCGCCGGGCTCCCACACCGCGGCCTCGCCGGTCTGGTCGAGCGGCGCGCCGTCCAGCATCGCGGTCGCCGACGCGTCCACGCGGACGGTCTCGCGGTCGACGGTCACCCGCAGCGCGACGGCGGGCACGGCGGGGTCGTCAACGCGGACGTCCACGTCGTCGCCGGAGCCCAGGGTCGTCACGCCCAGCCCGAGCCGGTGCACCGAGCCCGCGGCGGGCCCGCCCACCACGCGGACCTCCACCATGCCGGTCGGCTCGGCCAGCACGGTCGCGGCGGCCGTGCGCTGCTCGACGGCCACGACGGCGCCCTCGCGCAGCTCCCGCACGGCCTGCGCCTTGGGGTCGAGCATGCGGCCGTCCAGCCACAGCGCGTGCGGGGCGCCGTTCCCCGACGCCGTGCCCGACGACCCGGCGCCCGATGCTGGAACGCCCGGCGCGGGAGCGACCGCAGAACGGGCGGCTTTCGAAAAGCGCGGCACCATGGGAATCGGCCGCTCATTCGCCGGCGCATTCGCGTCCAGGGCCGCGGAAAGGGACCGGGCGACGCTGTCGACCGTCGCATCCGAATCGACGCTGACGATCACGTCGCGGGAACCCCGGCCGGTCAGCGCCGTGAACGAGATCCGCATTCAGAGCCCCTCCATCGTGCCCCGCCGCCGGTCACATTACCCACCCGCGTCCCCCGCGTCGGCGGCCGCGCGGTGGTGCCGGATCCCAGGATGCGCCATTTCGCCCGGCCCGACCTGCGGTTTCCCGAACGCAGTCAGTGATCTCTGTGACTTCGGGTAAGCGCCCAAGTGGCCGGAGAATCGGCTGGTCATCACGGTGGGTGCGGTTACGGAGCGGCTTCACCTCCGAGAATCCATTGACGTGACCTCGCCCGTCCCGCAAGCATGGATCGCTCGGTGCATGCCGGATGCCGGGCGATCGCCAGGGCGAGTGCGGCGGACTCCAGGCGCAGGACGGGGCACGGATTCGCGGGCGGGACCCCGAGGGGGCGGGCGCCCGCCGGGGCGGGAAGGAGCACGTGGCGAGTGCGATGAAGAGCAACCAGTCGGCCGTCGCGAGCGGGACGACCGCCGCCGGCGCCGGCGCGGCGGCCGGGCTCGGCCGGTCCGGCCTCGGCGCGTCCGGCGGGCAGCGGCTTCCGTCCGCGCCGCGCGAGCGCAAGCCCGCGCTGGCCGCCCTGGCCGTGCTCCTGATCCTCGGCGGTGCGCTGACCAGCGCGTACCTGGTGATGGCCAGCGGCCAGCGGGTGTCGGCCATCCGGATCGCCCAGCCGGTCGCGGCCGGGCAGCGCATCCCGGCCGGCGCGCTGGAGGAGGTGCAGATCGGCGACACCGGCGTGGCGTACATCTCCTGGTCCGAGCGGCTCCGGGTGACGCAGGCGTACGCGGCCGTGCCGCTGGTCAAGGGCGCCCTGCTGACCAACGAGATGGTCAGCCGGGGCGACGACGCCGCGCGGGGCCGCGTGGTCGTGGGGCTGGCGCTCAAGCCCGGCCAGTTCCCCGCCCGGGGCCTGGAGACCGGCAGGCGCGTGGCGCTGTACGCGGTCGGCGGCGCCAACGGCGGGCCGCGCGCGGGCACGGTGCTGTCCACCGACGCGATCGTCCTCGGCGTGGGCGGCGGCACGTCCGACCGGCTGCGCGACGACCTGACGTCGGTGGACGTGGCGGTCGCGCCGGGCGAGGCCGCGCTGGTCACCCAGGCCGCGTCGGCGGGCACGGTCGCCGTGGGCCTCGTCCCGGACGGCACGCAGGTGGGGTCCGCTCCGGCGTCCACGCCCGAGCGGACCAGGGAGGCCTCGCCGGGGACGGGCGGCTCCCAGTCCCCCGGGGCCGACGACGGCGGGCAGAACCCGCCGCCCAACCCGGGCACGGGCGGGCAGCAGCAGAACGGGCAGCAACAGGGCGGGCAGCAGTCCAACGGGCAGCAGCGGTCGTCCGGCACAGGCGGGAACTGACCGTGGCACTCATCGCGCTCGCGGCCGACAAGGGAGCGCCGGGGGTCACCACCTCCGCCGTCGCCCTCGGCGCCGTGTGGCCCCGGCCGGTGCTCGTCGCCGAATGCGACCAGGCCGGCGGCGACCTGGTGTACCGGCTGCCCGCGGCGGCCGGCGACGGCGGCGACGACACCCGCACCACCATGCTCAACCCGTCGCGCGGCCTGCTCAGCCTGGCCGCCACCGCCCGCCGCGGCCTGCGCCCCGACCAGATCGCCGAGCACTGCCAGCGGCTGGTCGGCGGCCTGGACGTGCTGGTCGGCATCACCAACGCCGAGCAGGCCCAGGGCATGACCTGGCTGTGGGGCCCGCTGGCCCGCGCGTTCGCCGGGCTCGCCCCCGTGGACGTGCTCGCCGACTGCGGACGGCTCGGCGCCGGCACCCCGCTGCTCGACCTGGTCCGCGCGTCCGACATGCTCGTGCTGTTCACCCGCGCCACCCTCGAACAGGTCGCCCACCTGCGTGAACGCATCGCGGCGCTGGCGGGCGAGCTGCGCGGCGGCCCGCCGGTCGGCGTCGTCGTGCTGGCCGACCCGCGCGACTTCCGCGCCTCCATCGCCGAGGTCGACCGGATCGTCACCAGCGCCCACCAGCGGCTGCGCGCCGACGCGGCCGCGGGCGGCGGCCCGCCGCCCCCGCCGGTGTCGGTGCTGGGCGGTCTCGCGCTGGACCCCAAGGGCGCCGAACTCCTGGCGGGCCGGTGGGGCGGCCGGCTGGACCGGTCCCTGCTGATCCGCTCGGCCCGCGAGATCGCCGGGACGCTCGCCGCCCGCGTCGCGGCGCCGGGCCCCGACGTCCCGCACGCCCACGGCCCCGAGGGCGCCGTCCACCCGGCCCCGCCCGGCGGCCGGGGCCCGGCGGCCCCGCTGGACCCGCAGCTGCAGGAGGGGAGGCTCTAGGTGGATCACGCACTGGTCAAACGGCTGCGCCAGGAGGTGGGCGACCGGCTCGCCCAGCAGCGCCGGCTCGACGCCGCCGCCGGGCTGACCCCCATGTCCGGGGAGGACGAGCGGCAGTTCGCGCGGGCGCTGATCGGCCAGGTGCTGGAGGAGTACGCGCGCGGCGAGATCACCGCGGGCCGCCGTCCGCCCAACGCCGAAGAGGAGGAGGCGCTGGCGGCGGGCGTGCACGCCGCGCTGTTCGGCGTGGGCCGCCTGCAGCCGCTCCTGGAAGACCCCGAGATCGAGAACATCGACATCAACGGCTGCGACCGGGTGTTCATCGGGTACGCCGACGGCCGCGAGGTCATGGGCGAGCCGGTGGCCGAGTCCGACGAGGAACTGGTCGAGCTGATCCAGATCCTGGCCGCCTACAGCGGGCTGTCGTCGCGCCCGTTCGACACCGCCAACCCGCAACTGGACCTGCGGCTGCCGGACGGCTCGCGGCTGTCGGCGGTGATGGACGTCACGGTGCGGCCCGCGCTGTCGATCCGGCGCGCCCGCCTCGGCAAGGTGTTCCTGCCCGACCTGGTCGGCAACGGCACGTTCAGCGAGGAGCTGGCCCGGTTCTTCAGCGCCGCCGTGGCCGCCCGCAAGAACATCATGATCGCCGGGGCGACCAACGCGGGGAAGACCACGCTGCTGCGCGCCCTGGCCAACGAGATCCCGCCGCACGAACGGCTCATCACCGTCGAGCGCGCGCTGGAGCTCGGCCTGGACGCCTTCCCCGAGCTGCATCCCAACGTCGTGGCGTTCGAGCAGCGGCTGCCCAACTCCGAGGGGCAGGGTGCGATCTCCATGGCCGAGCTGGTGCGCCGGTCGCTGCGCATGAACCCCTCGCGCGTCATCGTCGGCGAGGTGCTCGGCGACGAGATCGTCACCATGCTGAACGCGATGACGCAGGGCAACGACGGGTCGCTGTCGACCATCCACGCCAACTCCTCGATGGAGGTCTTCAACCGCATCGCCACCTACGCCATCCAGGCGGAGGAACGCCTGCCGGTGGAGGCCACCCACATGCTGATCGCGGGCGCCATCGACTTCGTGGTGTTCATCGAGAAGCGCAACGACTACGCCCACGGCGGGCGGCTGCGCCGCTTCGTGTCCAGCGTCCGCGAGGTCACCGGCGTCGACCAGCGGGTGCTGTCGTCGGAGGTGTTCGCGATGGGCCGCGAGGGCGTCGCCGTCCCCGCCGCCCCCATCGCCTGCGCCGACGAGCTGGCCCGGCACGGCTACGACACCTCGCTGGGAGGCCCGTGGTGACCACCGCGCCGAGGGGAGGTGGGTGAGGTGTACTCGCCGGACGTCCTGCTCGCCATCCTCGCGGGCGCGGCGGTCGGGGGCGGGCTGCTGCTGCTCGCCGCCGCGATCCGCGGGCTGCCCGCCCGGCCGGGGCCGGCGCGCGGCAGGCGCCGCGAGGAGCTGGTCCGCACGCTGACCACGCGCGGCGCCGCGGCGGCCGTCGCGGGCGCGGTCGTGCTCATCGTGACGCGCTGGCCGATCGGCGCGGCGGGCGCCGCCGTGCTGGTGCTGGCGTGGAACGGCCTGGCGGGCGGGGCCGGGGAGGAACGGCGCGGCATCGCGCGGCTGGAGGCGCTGGCCGCCTGGACCGAGTCGCTGCGCGACACGATCGCCGGGGCGGTCGGCCTGGAGCAGGCCATCCCCGCGTCGCTGCGGGTGGCGTCCCCGGTGCTGCGCCGGCCGCTGGAGACGCTGGTGGACCGTCTGCACACCCGCGTCCCCATGCCCGAGGCGCTGCGCCGCTTCGCCGACGACCTGGACGACCCGTCCGCCGACCTGGTGATCGCCGCGCTGATCCTCAACGCGCGGCTGCGCGGCCCCGGGCTGCGCGACATGCTCACCGCGCTGGCCGTGTCCGCCCGCGCCGAGCTGGACATGCGCCGCCGCGTGGAGGCCGACCGGCGCTCCACCCGCCGCAGCGTCCGCATCGTCGTCGGCGTGTCCGTCGGCACGGCCCTCGGCCTGGCCATCTTCAACCACGACTACGTGCAGCCCTACGACGACTTCCTCGGGCAGCTGGTGCTGACCCTGGTGATCGCGCTGTACGCGGCGGGCTTCGTGTGGCTGCGGCGGCTGTCCCGGCACGAGATGCCCGAACGGTTCCTGACCAGATCGCGCACCGCGCAGCCCGGCGTCCCCGGCGAGGTCCCGACCACCGTGGCGTCGTGGCAGGCCAACGGCTCGTCCGGGGACGGCACGGTGCTGCGCGGACGGCACGCGATGGATGCGGGCGGAGGTGGATCGGCATGACGGGAGACGGCATGACAGGCCCGCTGCTCGCCGGGGCCGTCGTCGGCGTCGGCCTGTACCTGCTGGTGCGGGCGCTGTTCCCGCCGCGTCCCGGGCTGGCGGCGCGGCTGGCCGCCTTCGACGCCGCTCGCCGCCGCGACCAGGAGGACGCCGCCCGGCGCATGTCGCCGACCCTGGAGAAGGTCGGCGGGCTGCGCGCCCGCGTCGGCCGGGAGCTGGTGCGGCTGTGCGAGGCGCGCGGCTGGCGGCTGCGGTCGGTGCGCGCCGACCTGGCCATCACCGGCCGCTCCCTGGAGGCGTTCCTGGCCACCAAGTTCCTGCTGCCCGCCGCGGCGCTGCTGTTCATCCCGGTGGTCGCGGGGTACTTCGCGGTGCTGGGCGCCGGGGTGTCGTTCCAGGTCCCGGTGTGGATCTGCGTGCTGTTCGCGGTGCTGTTCTTCTTCTTTCCCGACATGCAGCTCAAGGAGGAGGCGCGGGCGCGGCGGCAGGACTTCCGGCACGTCGTCGGCGCGTTCCTGGACCTGGTGTCGATGAACCTGGCGGGCGGACGCGGCGTGCCCGAGGCGCTGGTGACCGCGTCCAACGTCGGCGAGGGCTGGGCGATGCTGCGCATCCGCGACGCGGTGGCGGGCGCCCGCATCACCGGGCAGACGCCCTGGCAGGCCCTCGGCCGCCTCGGCGACGAGCTGGACATCGACGAGCTGCGCGACCTGTCGGGCGCGCTGGCGCTGGTCGCCGACGACGGGGCGCAGGTCCGCAAGTCGCTGGCGGCGCGCGCCGCGTCCATGCGCAGCCGGGAGCTGTCGGAGCTGGAGGGCAAGGCCGGGGAGCGGTCCCAGTCGATGCTCGTCGCCCAGCTCCTGCTGTGCGCCGCGTTCCTGATCTTCCTGGCCTACCCCGCGGTGATGCGGGTCATGGCCGCCTGACGATGACCGCCCGACGACCGCCCGACGGCCCCACCACCGCCCGACGGCCCGACGACCGCCCGACGAACGACCGTCCTTGCGAGATCCCGACTCCGGCGAGGAGAAGCGATGCGACCGACCAATCCGCTGAACGATCCGGCAATCCTCTATCTGCGTGCGCTGCTCGGCGACCGGCTGCACCGGCTGCGCGCCGACGACGGCCGCGACCGCGGCGCCTCGGCCATCGAATGGGCGATCATCACGGCGCTGCTGGCCGCCATCGCGCTCGGCGTCGGCGTGCTGATCAAGCAGAAGGTCGAGCAGGCCGCCGGCAACATCAGGACCGGCTGAGGCGCCCCGCCATGCCCGCTCCGGCCCACGTCCGCACCGGGTCACGGACCCCGCCGCGGCGCACGGGGGACGGGCGCGGCGACACCGGCGCGTCCACGCTGGAGTGGGCGCTGCTGACGCCCGTCCTGATCCTGGTGATGCTGTGCGTGGTGCAGTTCGCGATGGTGTACCACGCTCGGCACGTCGCGCTGGCGGCGGCACAGTCGGGCGCCCGGGTGGCGCGCACCGAGCCCGTCGGCGGCGGCTGGCAGGACGCGGCGGTGACCAAGGCGACCGGCGACGTCCACCAGATCGGCTCGCAGCTGATCAGCGGGCTGCGGGTGCGGACGGGGGAGACCGGCGACCAGCGCTGGGTGGAGGTCAGCGGGGAGGCGGTGCGGGTCATCCCGTTCCTGACCTTCCGCGTGTCGCAGCGGTCGCAGGGGCCGATCGAGTGCTTCCGCCCGGACGTGGGGGAGGGCACGGCCTGTGAGGGAGGCGCCCGGTGACGCGCCCACTGCCGCATCCGGCCGCGCGGCCACATCCGGCCACGCGCGACGCGGGGTCCATGTCGCTCGAGATGGTGCTGGTCGCGCCTCTGTTCGTGGCGTTCCTCATGCTGCTGGCCGGAGCCGGGCGGATCGTGGACGCGCAGAGCCAGGTGGACGGCGCCGCACGTGACGCGGTGCGCGCCGCCTCCGTGGGACGCAGCGCGGGCGCCGCCGTCCGTCTCGCCGACGACGCCGCCCGCGCCAACCTGAACGGCAACGACTGGTGCGCCGGTGGGCCGCGCGTCGACACCGACACCAGCGACTGGCGTCCGGGCGGGCGCGTCGCCGTCACGATCGTGTGCGACGTCGACCTGGGCGACCTGACGTTCATCGGCCTGCCCGGAACCAAGGCGCTGCAGGGCAGGGCGGTCGCGCCGATCGACACCTACACCTACCGGGGGACCGACGTCGTCGGCGGCGCACCGGAGGACGCGGGATGAGACGCCGGATGAGCGGACGCCGGCACCCGGCCCGTGGCGATGGCGGCACGATCGCCACGTATGTCGTGCTGTTCACCCCGGCGGTGTTCCTGCTGGCCGGGCTGCTGGTGGACGGCGGTCTGGCCATCCACGCCCGGCAGCGCGCCGCCGACATGGCCGAGCAGGCCGCGCGGGCGGGCGCCAACGAGATCGACACCGACGCGCTGCGCCGCACCGGAGAGCCGGTCGTCGACCCGGGCCGGGCGCGGGCGGCCGCGTGCGACCTGCTGGACGCCTACGGCGAGGACGTCACCGGCCGCAGCTGCGTCGCCGACACCCAGCAGGTGCAGGTGACCGTCCAGCTGACCGTCCGGCCGCAGCTGCTGTCCATCGTGCCGGGGTTCGGGGAGTTTACGATGAGCTCGACGGCGTCTGCCCATCCGGTCACCAGCGGAGACGATCAGTAGGGGTCAGATGACGGTACGGCGGACAGGCAATCTCCCAGGCGATCCCCCCAGCGGCGGCGAGCCCGGCCTCGGCAGGGCGCGGCGGCTGGGGCAGGCGACGCGCACGCCCGTGCGGGTCCGCGCGCGGCGCGGCCCGCGTGACGTGCTCGCCGGGCTGGGCGCGATCGCCGCGCTGGCCGTGCTGCTGGTCGGCGTGCCCTACGCGCTGCTGGCGGTGTTCGGCTCACCGATCCCCGACCGGCTGCCGAGCGCCGGCGACCTCACCGGGCGGATGGGCGAGAGCGCCCTCATCACCGTGCTGGTCGCCCTGGTCTGGCTGGCGTGGCTGCAGTTCGCGCTGTGCGTGGTCGTCGAGGTGTACGCGGGGGTGCGCGGCATCGGCGTGCCCGCGCGGGTGCCGCTGGCGGGCGGCACGCAGTCGCTGGTGCACCGGCTCGTGGCGACGGCGCTGCTGCTGTTCACCGCCACCACGGCGATCATGCCCGCGTTCTCCGGCCGGGAGCTGCACCAGCAGCGTCCCGCGCAGGTGCAGACGCAGGAGTTCCGTCCGGTGGCCGCGGTCGCCGCCGAGCCGCGGGCCGCCGCAGCGGCCGAGCACGCCGCCCCCGAGGAGGCCGGCGGCCCGGAGCGCTCGGCCCGCACCACCAAGATCTACCGGGTGCAGCCGCCGGAGGGCCGCCACCACGAGAGCCTGTGGGAGATCGCGGACAAGTGCCTGGGCGACGGCCGCCGCTACAAGGAAATCTACGCGCTCAACAAGGGCCGTACCCAGCCGGACGGCAGCCGCCTGACGATCGCCAGCCTGATCCGTCCCGGCTGGATCCTGGAGATGCCCGAGGACGCCAAGGGCGCCAAGGTCATCCCGGTCGAGGAGCTGGACGACTACTTCCGGCACGGCCACGCCGTCCCCGACAAGCCCAAGGAGAAGCCGCGCCCCGCCCCCGAGCAGGGCGCGCCGGCCAAGCCCACCCCGCAGAAGTCCGCCCCCCAGACCCCTGCCCCGCACGCGCCGGCCCCTCAGACGCCCGCGCCCCACACGCCCGCGCCGCAGACGCCCGCGCCGCAGGCACCGGCTCCGGCGCCCTCGGTGTCCAAGCCCGCCCAGCCCCCCGCGACCCCCACTCCGCGGCCGTCCCAGACCAAGGCGCCCGAGACGCCGCCCGCGTCCAGCACCCCGGCGCCGCAGCCGTCCAGCGAAATGGGCGGCGGCGCGGACACCGGCGGCGCCGGCGTGCCCGGCCACCGCGACGGCGCGGTCCTGCCGTTCGACCTGGACTGGCCGCACGGGCTGGCCGCGGCGTCGCTGCTGGCCGCCGGGCTGCTCGGCGCGCTGGGCAGGCGGCGGCGCGCGCAGATGTGGCACCGCGCGTTCGGCCACATGATCAAGCGGCCGGTCGGCGCCGCCGCGCAGGCCGAGCAGGCACTGCGGATCGGCGCCGACGAGAACGCCGCGCGCCTGCTGGACCTGGGGCTGCGGCACCTGTCGCGGTCGATGGCCGCCGAGGGACGCGCCCTGCCCACCGTCTACGGCGTGCACCTCGGCCCGACCAGCCTCGACCTGTGGATCGCCCCCGCCGACCGCAACCCGCCCGCCCCCTGGCAGGCGTACGACGAGGGGCAGGTGTGGCGGCTGCGCGCCGACGCGCTGCCCACCCTGGAGGCGTCCGACCTCGGTGACGTGCTCGCCCCCTACCCCGGGCTGGTGTCGATCGGCACCAACCCCACCGGCCGCATCCTGGTCGACCTGGAGGCCGCGCACGGCCTGATCGCGCTGAACGGCCCGCCGGACGCGCGCCGCTCCGCGCTGGCCGCGATCGCGCTGGAACTGGCCACCAACCGCTGGTCCGACCACATGCGGATCACGCTGGTCGGGTTCGGCCGCGACCTCGGCGAGGGCCTGGCCGGCATCGCGCCCGACCGCATCCGCGTCGTCGACACCCTGGACGAGGCGCTGCCCGAGCTGGAGGGCCGCAGCGAGGAGGTGCGGCAGGCGCTGGCCGCCTCCGGCGTCGACTCGGTGCTGACCGGACGCTGCCGCGGCGTGTTCGGCGAGGCGTGGATGCCGCACTACCTGATCATGGCCGAGCAGCCCACCGAGCGGGAGGCCGACCGGCTGGTCGCGCTGGCCCGCACCGGCACCCGGATGGCCGCGGGCTACCTGGTGGCGGGCGAGGTGCAGGGCGCCACCTGGACCTGGGAGCTGGACGCGGCCGGGCGGCTGCACGCCGGGGTGCTCGGCTTCGAGGTGGACGCCCAGCTCGTCCCCGAGGACCACTACCGCGCCGTGGTCGACCTGTTCCACACCGCCGCGCGCCTGGAGTCGGTGCCGCTGCCCGACGTGGCCGACGACATGCGGCTGCTGGCCGGCCCCGACCACGCGGGCTCACCGGAACCGCCCGGCACGGGCCAGTTCGCGGTGGACATCCGGCTGCTCGGCCCGATCGAGATCGACGCGCCCGGCCCGATCGACGACAGCCGCCGCGAGCTGTGCACCGAGATCCTCCTCTACCTGGCCACGCACCCGGGCGGTGTGCATCCCACGGTGCTGGGCGGGGCGATCTGGCCGCGCGGCGTCAGCGCCGGGGTGCGCGACGCGTCCATCGCCCGGGTATCGGACTGGCTGGGGCGTGACGCCCGGGGCCGCCCCAACCTGTACTACGACGAGCGGGGCCGCATCCGGCTCGGCTCGGAGGTGCGGGTCGACTGGGCGGTGTTCCGCTGGCTGGTGTGGCGGTCGGCGGCCGAGCCCGAGTCCGAGACCGCCTACATGTCGTACGCGCTGGACCTGGTGCGCGGCCCCGTGCTGGCCGACCGGCCGCGCGGCCGGTACGCCTGGCTGGCGGCCGACGACCTGGAGTACGAGGTGACCGCCCGCGTCATCGACGTCGCGCACCGCCTGGTCGTGCTGCGCCTGGACGAGGGCGACGCCCGCGGCGCCGTCGGCGCGGCCCGCGCCGGTCTCCGCCTCGCCTACGACGACGAGGGCCTGTGGCGCGACCTGCTGCGCGCCACCCACGCCACCGGCGACGAAGGCCAGGTCCACGTGGTCATCGACGAGATGCGCTCCCGCCTGCTCGACCGCACCGCCTACGACGAGCTGCAGCCCGAGACCGAGGCCCTCATCGAGGAACTGCTGCCCTACGCCCAGCGCCTCCAGGCCAGCTGACCCCGTGCGCTCAGCGGAAGTGGACGGTGCTCAGCGGAAGTGGGCGGTGCCGCCCAGGCTGTAGCGGCCCGGCTGGGGGTAGAGCAGCGCGTTCGCCGGGCGGCCGTCCAGCCGCACCGTGCGGGTGAGGCGGCCGTCGTCCGGGGAGACGGCGTACGCCGTGCCGGCGGCCGGGGCGGTGAGCCACAGCGCGGTGCCGTCGACGGTGACGCCGCCCGGCGCCGTCCTCCCGGTGCGGGGCAGGCGCCGGCGGGCGGTCACGCGGCGGGCGGCGAAGTCGATGGCGGTGAACGAGCCGTCGCCGCGGCCCAGGACGTACAGGGTGCGGGCGTCCCGGCTGGGCAGGAGGCCGTGCGCGCCCGGAGCGGTGGCGATGAACCCGGTCGCCCGCAGGCGCGCCGCGTCCACCAGCCAGACGCCGCCTTTCACGGGGTCGGCCACGTAGAACAGCGAGCCGTCGGGGGCCAGCCGCACGTCCTGGGGATGGGAGCCGGCGGGCAACGCGAGCGTGCCGGTGGTGACGCGGCGGGCCACGTCGACACGGACGAGCAGGCCGGGCCGGACGCAGGCGAGCACGAGCGTGCCCTCGTCGGCGGAGAGGTCGGCGTGCGGGGTGCCGGTGCAGGGCAGACGCAGGGCGGCGCGCGCCCGCATGGTGACGGGGTCGCGGAAGACGACCCTGCGTGAGGCGATCGTCACCGCCTCACGTCCACGGGAGGTGAAGTACAGCCCCTTCACCCGGGGGACGGGGCGCACCCGGCCACGGCGTCCGCTGCGCGCGCTGACCGGCAGCAGGCCGTCGCGCCCCACCACCCACAGCCACCTGAGGTTCCAGGACGGGACGACGCGCGCGGTTCGGCCGCCGGGCACGGGAATGCGGCCGACGAGCCGTCCGCCGGGCAGTGCCAGGACGTCCACGGTCCCGGTCGCGGCGTTCGGCACGTACAGGCGGGGCGGCAGCGCGCGGGTCGCGGGGCTCAGCATGCCGGGGCGGGTGGCCGCGTAGACGTCGCTGCCGGGCACCGCCGGGCTCGCGGCCGTCCGGGGACGCGACGCGACCACGACCGGGGCGGGACCGCCCAGCCCGATCACCGGGTCGTCCGGTGCGCCCTTCCCGGGCGGGTAGAACGGCACGGGCGACTCGCACGCCGACAGCAGGCCGCACACCACCGCCGTGGCCGCCGCCCGTCGTCCGTGACGTCGTCCGGATCCCCCCAACACGGCCGGAACTGTAGCGGCGAAAGCACTCCGCGTGCCCGCCCCATCACGAAAGGTTTCTCAAACCACGGGGCAGACGAGGACTGGGCGGACGGCTAGGAAGACTTGCCGATGCCGATTCCGAACTCGCGGTAGACCCGCTCCCAGAACCCGTCACGCAGCCAGGTGCGGGCCTCCTGGTAGGGACGCAGCGACCCGCCCAGCTCCTTCTCGGCCTCGATCAGCAGTTCCTTGTCGATGACCGGCGGCAGGATCGGGCCGGGCAGCAGGTCCCGGATGTTGTCCCGGCCCCGCTCGAAGATCCACTTCTGGGCGACGTGCTCGCCGATCTCCAGCATGTGGTCGCGGTCCGGGCCGAGCTTGCCCTCGCCCGGGGCGGGCGCGGGGGCGGTGTGGTTGTTGACGTGCGCGGCGGCGGCCGCGGGCGCGCCCTGCCGCACGGCCGGACTGGGGCCGAGCGGGGCCGCCGACGGCTTGACCGCCGGGGTGCGCCCGGCGAACACCTGGGACGGCGACGGCACGGGCGCGCGCCCCCCGGCGCCGTCGCGCACCGCAGCCGCGTCCGGCGGGGCGGCGGGCACCGGCAGGGCCTTGGCCTTGGTGAAGTAGGGGCGCAGGAAGTCGGCCGGCAGCACCTCGACGGTGTCGGACTCCCACACCAGCCATTCGGCCTGGTTGGAGCCGTGCGTGGGTTCCACGCCCCACAGGTGGACGCGCACGCCGTAGCGCTGCGCGGCCTCCACGGCGGGCAGCATGTCCTCGTCTCCCGCCAGCAGCACCGCGTCGGTGATCGCGCGGTGCCGGGCCAGCGCCTCCAGGTCGTTGCGGAGCTGGGCGTCCACGCCCTTCTGCTGGCCCTGCGCGTTCAGGTTGCCCAGGCGCAGCTTCACCAGCGGCAGGTTGGCGATGACGCGCTGGTCGACGGTGGGCTGCTTCTTGGGCGCCGCGTCGTACCAGTAGACGCGCAGCAGCTCGCCGAGCAACTGGTCGTCGGCGTGGCTGGTCAGCGCTTTGATGAGTTTCTCGGCCGCCACCCGGTACTCGCGACGGGAGCTGCAGCCGAGGAGCAGGGCACCGGAGGCCGCGTAGAGGTATCCCGCGTCGACGAACACGGCGTATCGCGCGGGCTGTGGAACGAACTCCGAGGTGGCCATGGCCTTTCACCTTATTCGTGCAGGCCCTGTTCCCGTGCGTGAACCACGGTTACATGTGCCTGCTCCTTCTAGGCACAGCATTTCCCGGGACGGGGGCCGCACACGCGTCCGGCGTGCCCGGCCCGCCCCGGGAAGCCCGCGCGACGCTACCGTCCGAGCGCCCGCGGCGCCACCACCTCAGCCCGTGAAGGGACGTGTCACCTCGGTAGCCCGCTGGCCCGCCACGCCCCCGGGCCGCGGGGCCGCAGCCCCTCCGACACCGGCCCGCGCATCATCCGCGACCGGTCGGCCCACCGCGACACGCCCGGCTGCTGCGCCGGTGCCGCCGCGGCGGCCGCGGCATGGGCCCGCGCGGTGAGCACGGCGACCAGCGCCGCGACCTCCTCGGGCGCCGCGTCGCCCCGCACCACCTGCAGGAACGGCTTGTTCTCGGCCATCGGCCGCACCTTTCTCCGGGGGACCCCCTCAACCCAATGAGATCACAGCGGGATGTTGCCGTGCTTCTTCGGCGGAAGCGTCCGGCGCTTGTCGCGCAGCGCCCGCAGCGCCTTGATCACGTACGCCCGGGTCTCCGACGGCTTGATCACCGCGTCCACGTAGCCGCGCTCGGCGGCGATGTACGGGTTGGCCAGCGTGTCCTCGTACTCGGTGATCAGCTCGGCGCGGCGCGCGTCCGGGTCCTCGGCGGCGGCCAGCTCGCGCCGGTACAGGATGTTCACCGCGCCCTGCGCGCCCATCACCGCGATCTGCGCGGTCGGCCAGGCCAGGTTGATGTCGGCGCCCAGGTGCTTGGAGCCCATGACGTCGTAGGCGCCGCCGTAGGCCTTGCGGGTGATCACCGTGACCAGCGGGACGGTGGCCTCGGCGTAGGCGTACAGCAGCTTGGCGCCGCGCCGGATGATGCCGTTCCACTCCTGGTCGGTGCCGGGCAGGAAGCCGGGCACGTCCACGAACGTCAGCACCGGCACGTTGAACGCGTCGCAGGTGCGCACGAACCGGGCCGCCTTCTCCGAGGCGTGGATGTCCAGCGTCCCGGCGAACTGCATCGGCTGGTTGGCCACCACGCCGACCGCGCGGCCCTCCACGCGCCCGAACCCGACGATGATGTTGGGCGCGAACTGCGCGTGCACCTCCAGGAACTCGCCGTCGTCCAGCACGTGCTCGATGGCGGTGTGCATGTCGTACGGCTGGTTGGGCGAGTCGGGGATCAGCGCGTCCAGCTCGGGGTCGGTCTCGTCGGCGTCGTCCGGCGCCTCGAACACCGGCGGGTCCGACATGTTGTTGGACGGCAGGTAGGACAGCAGCGCCTTGACGTACTCGAAGGCGTCCTCCTCGTCGGAGGCCTGGTAGTGCGCCACGCCCGAGCGGGTGTTGTGCGCGTGCGCGCCGCCGAGCTCCTCGAACGTCACCTCCTCGCCGGTGACCGTCTTGATGACGTCCGGCCCGGTGATGAACATGTGCGAGGTCTTGTCGACCATGACGATGAAGTCGGTGATCGCCGGGGAGTACACCGCGCCGCCCGCGCACGGCCCCATGACCAGCGAGATCTGCGGGATCACCCCGGAGGCGTGCACGTTGCGCTTGAAGATCTCGGCGTACAGGCCGAGCGCGACCACGCCCTCCTGGATGCGCGCCCCGCCGGAGTCGTTGATGCCGATCACCGGGCAGCCGGTCTTGAGCGCGTGGTCCATGACCTTGGTGATCTTCTCGCCGAACACCTCGCCGAGGGAGCCGCCCGCGACGGTGAAGTCCTGGCTGAAGATCGCCACGTGCCGGCCGTCGATGGTGCCGTAGCCGGTGACCACGCCGTCGCCGTAGGGACGGTTCTTCTCCATCCCGAAGTTGGTGGACCGGTGCCGGGCCAGCTCGTCGAACTCCACGAACGAGCCGGGGTCCAGCAGCGCGTCGATCCGTTCGCGCGCGGTCATCTTGCCCTTGGCGTGCTGCTTCTCGACCGCACGCTGCGACCCCGCGTGCACCGCCTCGTAGCGGCGGCGTTCCAGGTCCGCGATCTTCCCGGCGGTCGTGTGGACGTCGATGTCGACCGCGGGTTCCGGAGCTTCCATCGCCATGCGGGTCAGAGTAACCGGCCGCCGTTCCGTGGAATCGAGCGGGGGCGCCCGCCGGGCGCGTGTCGCCCCCGCGGCCGCTCCCGCGGCCGTTCGCCCCGCCTTCACGGCTAAGGAACGCCCTGGTGACGAGCGGGCCACGGGCCGCTCATTACGCTGGGCTGCGTGGCTACGAACACGCGGGACACCCTCCGTCAGGACATGCCCGAGCCGCTGCGCCGGGACGTTCGGCTGCTGGGCTCGATGCTGGGCGACAGCCTGGTCGAGTACGGCGGCCGGGAACTGCTGGACGACGTGGAGCGGCTGCGGCACGCGGTGATCGGCGCGCGTCGCGGCGAGGTCGGCATCGACGAGGTGGCCGCGCTGGTCGACGGCTGGTCCCTGGAACGGGCCGAGCAGGTCGCCCGCGCGTTCACCGTCTACTTCCACCTGACCAACCTGGCCGAGGAGCACCATCGCATCCGCACGCTGCGCGAGCGCGACACCGGCGGGGACGCCCCGGTGCCCGGCTCGATCGCCGCGGCGGTCGAGGAGATCGCCGGCGCCGGGGCCCCGGCCGACCGGCGGCAGGCCGTGCTGGACGACCTGGAGTTCCGGCCGGTCTTCACCGCCCACCCGACCGAGGCACGCCGCCGCGCCGTGGTCACCGCGATCCAGCGGGTCAGCGATCTGCTGGCGGCGCTGAACGCCGACCCGGGCGAGGGCGACCGCGCCGACCTGGAGCGGCGGCTGCGCGAGGAGGTCGACCTGCTGTGGCGCACCGCGCTGCGCAGGCGCACCCAGATGGACCCGTTGGACGAGGTCCGCACCGCGATGGCCGCGTTCGACGAGACGATCTACCGGGTGGTGCCGCGCGTCTACCGCACGCTGGACGCCGCGCTCGACCCCGCGACCGGCGCCCGTCCGCCGCTGGCCCGCCCCTACCTGCGCTTCGGCAGCTGGATCGGCGGCGACCGCGATGGCAACCCGTACGTGACGGCGCGGGTCACCCGGGACGCGATCGCGATCCAGTCCGAGCACGTGCTGCGGGCGCTGGAGAACACCTGCGCCCGGATCGGCCGCGAGCTGACCGTCCACGCGACCACCACCCCGCCGTCGGCGGCGCTGCGCGACCGGCTGGCCGCCGCGCGCACCGCCCACCCCGGCCGGTTCGCCGAGATCGCCAAGCGGTCGCCGGACGAGCCGCACCGGCAGTTCCTGCTGTACGCGGCCGAACGCCTGGCCGCCACCCGCGAGCGCGACGCCGACCTGGCCTACGGCTCGCCCGAGGAACTGCTGTCCGACCTGCGCGTCGTGCAGGACTCCCTGGCCGAGGCGGGCGCGGTGCGCCAGGCGTACGGCCGTGTGCAGGACCTGGTGTGGCAGGTCGAGACGTTCGGCTTCCACCTGGCCGAGCTGGAGATCCGCCAGCACTCGGGCGTGCACGAGCAGGCGCTGGCCGAGGTCCGCGCGGGCGGCCCGCTGAGCGAGATGACCGAGGAGGTGCTCGACACGCTGCGGGTGGTGGCGTGGATCCAGAGCCGCTTCGGGGACCGGGCCTGCCACCGCTACATCGTGTCGTTCACCCGCTCGGCCGGCGACATCGCCGCCGTGCACGAGCTGGCCGCGTCCCTGGACAACCCGCCGGTGCTGGACGTCATCCCGCTGTTCGAGACCGGCGAGGACCTGGAGCGCGCCCCGGCCGTGCTGGACGGGATGCTGGAGATCCCCGCCGTCCGGGCCCGGCTGGAGCAGACCGGCCGCCGGCTGGAGGTCATGCTCGGCTACTCCGACTCGGCCAAGCAGCTCGGTCCCACCACGGCCACCCTGCGGCTGTACGACGCGCAGGAGGCCCTGGTGGCGTGGGCGGCCCGCAACGACGTGCGGCTGACGCTGTTCCACGGCCGCGGCGGGTCGCTGGGCCGGGGCGGCGGCCCGGCGGGGCGCGCGATCCTGGCGCAGGCGCCCGGGTCGGTCGCGGGCGGCTTCAAGGTCACCGAGCAGGGCGAGGTCATCTTCGCCCGGTACGGGCACCCGCAGATCGCCCGCCGCCACATCGAGCAGGTCACCAACGCGGTGCTGCTGGCGTCCACCGACGCGGTGCAGGAGCGCGCCCGCGCCGCCGCCGCCCGGTTCCGCCCGCTGGCCGACAAGATCAGCGACGCGGCGCGCGCGGCGTTCCGGGGGCTGATCGAGACCGACGGCTTCGCCGAGTGGTTCGGCCGGGTCAGCCCGCTGGAGGAGATCGCCGAGCTGCGCATCGGGTCGCGTCCGGCGCGCCGCAAGGCGGCCCGGGGCCTGGAGGACCTGCGGGCCATCCCGTGGGTGTTCGCCTGGACGCAGACCCGCGTCAACCTGCCCGGCTGGTACGGCCTGGGCAGCGGCCTGGCGGCCGTGTCCGACAACGGGCGGCACCTGGACGAGCTGCGCGAGGCGTACCGGTCCTGGCCGCTGTTCGCCTCGCTGATGGACAACGCCGAGATGAGCCTGGCCAAGACCGACCGCGCCATCGCCGAGCGCTACCTGGCGCTGGGCGACCGGCCCGACCTGGCCGAGACGGTGCTGGCCGAGTACGACCGGACCCGGTCGCTCGTGCTGGGGGTCACCGAGCACGAGCGGCTGCTGGCGAACCGGCGCGTGCTGTCGCGCGCGGTCGAGCTGCGCAACCCGTACGTCGACGCCCTGTCCCACCTGCAGCTGCGCGCCCTCAAGGCGTTGCGCGACGGCGTCGAGGACGACGCCGAGCGCGCCCGCCTGGAGGAACTGCTGCTGCTGTCGGTCAACGGCGTGGCCGCGGGCCTGCAGAACACCGGCTGAGATTCGGGAGCCCCCGGGGGAGGCCCCCGGGGGGCTCAGCTGGGCCAGTTCGGCTTGCGCTTCTCGTTGAACGCGGCGATGCCCTCGCGGCGGTCGGGGGAGAAGGCCACCGACCGCCAGGCGTTCTCCTCGATGTCCAGCCCGGCGTCCAGGCCGACGCCGCCGCCGAGCCGCATCGCGCGCTTGGCCGCCCGCACCGCCGTGGGCGAGTTCGCGGCGATCGTCGCGGCGATCGTCAGCGCCTCCTGCCGGGCCGAGCCCGCCGGGACGCGCCGGTCCACCAGGCCGTAGGCCTCGGCCTCGTCGATGCCCAGGCGGCGTCCGGTCAGCACCAGGTCGGCGGCGCGTCCCGTCCCCATCCGGCGCACCGCCAGCTGGGTGCCGCCGCCCCCGGGCACCAGCCCGACGGTCACCTCGGGCAGCCCGAACACCGCGGTCTCGTCCGCCACGATCAGGTCGCACGACAGGACGAACTCGCAGCCGCCGCCGAGCGCGTACCCGTGCACGGCCGCCACCACGGGCTGTGGCAGGTCGAGCACGCCGCGGAACGCGGCGCGCAGCACCGGCCGCTGCGCCAGCAGCTGGTCGTCGGTCATGCCGTTGCGCTCCTTGAGGTCGGCGCCCACGCAGAACGCCTTCTCTCCCGCCGCGCTCAGCACCACCGCGCGCACCGACGAGTCCGCCGCCACCTCCGCGCACACCTGCGCCAGGCGCCGTGCCAGCGCCGTGGAGATGGCGTTCAGGGTCTCCGGCCGGTCGAGCACGATCTCGGCCACGTGCGGGCTCGTCCCGTCCCGCCGCAACGTCACTCCGTCCACGCGAGCACTCTAAGATCTCCGGCTTCCACTGGCGATCGCGGGGTTGCGGTTGGATGGAGTGGTGAGCGAGTCACCGTACAGCGACCTCGGCAGGCCGCCGCTGCACGAGGGGGCGTTGCGCCGGCTGCTGGTGCGGCCGGGGACGTTGTGGACCGATGTCCGGGTCGTCCCCGAGACCGGGTCCACCAACGCCGACCTGGCCGCGCTGGCGCGGGAGGGCGCGCCGGAGGGCACCGTCCTGGTCACCGAGATGCAGACGGCCGGGCGCGGCAGGCTGGGCCGGCCGTGGTCGGCGCCGCCGCGCTCGGGGCTGATGTTCTCGCTGCTGCTGCGTCCGGCGGTCGGGGTGGCGCGGCTGGGCTGGGTGCCGCTGCTGACGGGGGTGGCGGTGGCGACGGCGGTGCGGCACATGACCGCATGGACGCCCCCCGCCGAGCAGCGGATCAACGACGGCGCGGCGGACGCGGCCGCCGAGCGGCCGGTGGACGTGCGCCTCAAGTGGCCCAACGACCTGCTGGTCGGGGAGCGCAAGCTGGCCGGGATCCTGGTGGAGAAGGTGGACGGCGCGCTGATCGTCGGCGTCGGGCTGAACGTCGGCCTGCGCGAGGACGAGCTGCCGGTGCCCACCGCGACCTCGCTGCTGATCGAGGGGGCCCCGCTCAGCGACCGGGCGCCGCTGCTGCGCGCGATCCTGCGCGAGTTCGAGGACTGGTACCGCGACTGGCACGCGCTGGACGGCGACCCCGAGCGCAGCGGCCTGCGCACCGCCTACAAGCGGCTGTGCGCCACGCTCGGCCGGTCGGTCCGGGTCATGCTGCCGGGCGACCAGGTGCTGACCGGAACCGTCCGGGACGTGGACGCGACCGGGTGCCTGGTGGTCGCCGCCGACGACGGGGATCGTGTGGTCAGCGCGGGGGACGTGGTCCACGTTCGGTGATATTGACCTCGACTTTGGCGGAATACCCATGAAGCGGACGAGCCAGGTCTTTGCCGGACCGATGGCCCCTTCCCGGACCGCGTCTGTCACGATATTGCGCGGAGGAGCGTACCGTAAGCGCACCACGAACCGCCGCTGACGTCCGCGACGTCGCCGGCAGGCGGAGGGCAAGGGAGATGTCTGCTGGGTTGCCGGATGAGCTGCCCGACCCCGGGCTGCCCGCCCCCAAGGAGGTCGAAGAGCTCCTGCTTGGCGGGCAGCTGCGCTACACCCGCGTCGACGCCGTGCGGCTGTCCGGCGTCAGCCGCGAGTTCTCCGGGCGGGTGTGGAAGGCCTTCGGCTACCCCTCGATGCCGGACGAGACCGTGGCCTACACCGAGGGCGACGTCGCCGCGCTGACCCGGCTCAAGCGGCTGATCGACGAGGGGGTGCTGGACGAGGACTCGGTCGTGCGCATGGTGCGCGCCTTCGGGCAGACCATGGCGCGGCTGGCCGAGTGGCAGGTCAACCTCCTGACCAACATGCTGCAGCGGGCCGACCCCGGCGAGGCGCCGCCGGCCGAGGCGATCCGGTCGATCGTCGACATCGCCGACAAGTACCTCGACGACTTCGAGCCGCTGGTCGTGCACGCCTGGCGGCGCCAGCTCGCCGCCGCCGGGACCCGGGCGCTGGCCTCGGCCGCCACCCGCGACGGCCGCGAGACCGACCCGGCCGCGCCCGCCGCCCGCAGTCCCATCACGGTCGGCTTCGCCGACATGGTGTCCTTCACCCAGGTCAGCCGGGAGCTGGAGGAACTCGAGCTGGCGCGCGTGGTGGAACGTTTCGAGGAGACCGCCTCCGACATCGTCGCCTCCTGCGGCGGGCGGCTGGTCAAGACGCTGGGCGACGAGGTGCTGTTCTGCGCCGAGGACCCGGCCGTCGGGGCGGAGATCGCGCTCAGCATCGCCGCCGCCGTCAAGGACGAGACCGAGGTGCCGGACGTGCGGGTGGGCGTGGCCTTCGGGCCGGTGCTGCCGCTGATGGGGGACGTGTTCGGCACCACCGTCAACCGCGCCGCCCGGCTGACCTCGCTGGCGCGTCCCGGCACCGTGGTGATCGACGCCGAGCTGGCGGCCGAGCTGCGGGACGAGCCGGCCTTCCAGACCACCCGGATCGTCCGGCGCCCGGTCCGCGGCCTGGGCATCATCCAGCCCTACGTGCTGCGCCGCATGTCCCCCAACGGCTTCCGTCCGCGCGACCCGCACGCCTGACCCGCGCGCCGGGCACGGGCGCGGGGGGACGGCGCCGTGGGACGCCCGGGGACGGTGGGCACCGTCCCCCGGGGCGGCCTCGGGGCGGGCGGTCAGTCGGCGCTGGGGGTGTTCTCGCCGGGGGCGTCGGTCAGCCGCAGCAGGTAGTTCTGCTCGCCGAGCGACTCGACGAGCGCCAGCTCGGTCTCCAGGTAGTCGATGTGCTCCTCCTCGTCGGCGAGGATGTCCTCGAAGATCCGGGCGGAGGTGACGTCGCCGCGCGAGCGCATCAGCTCGATGCCGGGGCGCAGCCGCGCCACGGCCTCCAGCTCGATCTGCAGGTCGGCGCGCAGCTGCTCGACGACCGTCTGGCCGATGCGCAGCGTGTTGAGCTTCTGGTAGTTGGGCAGGCCCTCCAGGAACAGGATGCGGTCGGTCAGCCGCTCGGCGTGCCGCATCTCGTCGATGGACTCCTCGCGGGTGTGCCTGGCGAGCCGGGTGTAGCCCCAGTTCTCCTGCATCTTGGCGTGCAGGAAGTACTGGTTGATGGCGGTGAGCTCCGCGGTGAGCTGCTCGTTGAGCAGGCCGATGATGTCCTTGTCGCCTTCCATGACGACCATGCTTCCACGTCCCGATTCATGTGGACAGCACTGAACCCCCGTACGGGACATCCGGGACCGGACGGGGTGACGCGGAAGACTCGCTCAGGCTGCGGTCGGCTGGACCGTCCCCCTCTCGCCGTCGCTCTCGGGGCCGTGCTGCCGGATGAGGCCGTAGAGCCGCTTGGTGCAGGCGCCGCAGCCGGGCTTCATGCCGCAGGCGGCGCGGACCTCGCGTGCCGTGCAGGCCCCCTGCGCCAGACAGCCGCGGACGTCGTCCTCGGTGACGGCGTGGCAGATGCAGACGTACATGCGGCGGGGACCTTCCTCGCTGACCTCTCCGGACCCGCGCGGCACCGCGTGGGGTGCTCGCACTAAGGCTGCCCTCAATAAGGTAAGGCATGCCTAAGGTAGTGGAAAGATGTCCGTTCTGACCAGAGCCCTCCCAATCGGTGTGATCCATCCCCTAGGGGGAAGCATCCCGACGGCGACCACGGGAGGGCGGGAGAGTGGAGAACCTGTGGCCGGGCGACGCGTATCCGCTTGGCGCCCATTTCGACGGTGCCGGAACCAACTTCGCGGTCTTCTCCGAAGCGGCCGAACGGGTGGAGCTGTGCCTGTTCGACGATGACGACGAGGAGGCCCGCTGGGAACTGCCTGAGGTCGACGCGTTCGTCTGGCACGGATACCTGCCGGGCGTGATGCCGGGGCAGCGGTACGGGTTCCGGGTGCACGGGCCGTACGAGCCCGAGCGCGGCCACCGCTGCAACCCCCACAAGCTGCTGCTCGACCCCTACGCGCAGGCGATCGAGGGCACCGTCGACTGGAACGAGGCGCGGGGCGCGGAGGCGCTGTTCGGCTACCGCTTCGGCGACCCGTGGTCACGTAACGACCTCGACTCCGCCCCGCACACGATGCGTTCGGTGGTCGTCAGCCCGTACTTCGACTGGGGCGACGACCGCCCGCCGCGCATCCCGTACCACGAGATGGTCATCTACGAGGCGCACGTCAAGGGCCTGACCGCGCGCCACCCCGACATCCCGGCCGAGCTGCGCGGCACCTACGCCGGGCTCGGCCACCCCGCGGTGATCGAGCATCTCACCGATCTCGGGGTGAACGCGGTGGAGCTGATGCCCGTCCACCAGTTCGTGCACGACGGGCACCTGCTCAAGCGGGGGCTGCGCAACTACTGGGGCTACAACACCATCGGGTTCTTCGCCCCCCACAACGAGTACTCCTCCGGGGGCTCGCGCGGCGAGCAGGTGCTGGAGTTCAAGGCGATGGTGCGGGCGCTGCATGAGGCGGGCATCGAGGTCATCCTCGACGTCGTCTACAACCACACCGCCGAGGGCAACCACCTGGGGCCGACGCTGTCGTTCCGCGGCATCGACAACGCCTCCTACTACCGCCTGGTGGACAACGACCCCCGGTACTACATGGACACCACCGGCACCGGCAACAGCCTGCTGATGCGCAGCCCCCATGTGCTCCAGCTCATCATGGACTCGCTGCGGTACTGGGTGACGGAGATGCACGTCGACGGGTTCCGCTTCGACCTGGCCGCCACACTGGCCCGCGAACTGCACGACGTGGACCGGCTGGCGGCGTTCTTCGACCTGGTGCAGCAGGACCCGGTGGTCTCCCAGGTCAAGCTGATCGCCGAGCCGTGGGACGTGGGGGAGGGCGGCTACCAGGTCGGCAACTTCCCGCCGCTGTGGACCGAGTGGAACGGCAAGTACCGCGACACGATGCGCGACTTCTGGCGCGGGCAGCCCGGCAGCATGCCCGAGTTCGCCTCCCGCCTGGCCGGCTCCAGCGACCTGTACGCCGACGACGGCCGCAAGCCGTTCGCCTCGATCAACTTCATCACCTGCCACGACGGCTTCACGCTGCACGACCTGGTCTCCTACGACGGCAAGCACAACGAGGCCAACGGCGAGGACAACCGGGACGGCACCGACGACAACCGGTCGTGGAACTGCGGCGAGGAGGGGCCCACCGGCGACCTGGAGATCCTCGCCCTGCGGGAACGCCAGAAACGCAACCTGCTCGCCACGCTGTTCCTGTCGCAGGGCGTGCCGATGCTGTCGCACGGGGACGAGCTGGGCCGCACCCAGCGCGGCAACAACAACGCCTACTGCCAGGACAACGAGCTGTCCTGGGTCGACTGGGAGGCGTTGCTCGACCAGTTCCCGCTGCTGGACTTCGTCCGGCGGCTGTCGGCGCTGCGGGCGCGCCACCCGGTGTTCCGGCGGCGCCGTTTCTTCGAGGGCCGCGCCGCCGAGGCGGCGCGGCGGCGTTCGGCGCGGGGCCGCGGCACGGGGGGTGGTGAGGCCCTGCCCGACCTGGTGTGGTTCACCCCGGGCGGACGTGAGATGACCGACGGGGACTGGAACGTCGGCTACGCCAAGTCGCTGCAGGCCTTCCTGAACGGCGAGGCCATCAGCGAGCCCGACCGGCGCGGCCGGCGGATCGCGGACGACTCGTTCCTGCTGCTGTTCAACGCGCACGACGGCGACCTGGGGTTCAAGGTGCCGCCCGTGCGCTACGGAGGGATGTGGTCAAAGGTGCTGGACACGGCCGACCCCATGCTGGCCGAGGAGGAGTCCCCTGTGGTGAAGGCCGGCGAGAGCGTGACGGTGGAGGCCCGGTCGGTCCAGGTGCTCCGCCGTGTCTGACGGAGAGGTCACGCGGGAGTCCCCCTTGGAGAGCACCCCCGGCGCGCGGGAGACGGCCCACCCGCCCACCGGCACGTACCGGCTGCAGTTGCGGGGAGGCACGGGCCCGGAGCGTTTCGGCTTCGCCGAGGCCGCCGCCCTCGCCCCCTACCTGGAGGCGTTGGGGGTCTCGCACGTGTACCTGTCGCCCGTCCTGCAGGCCGCCCCCGGCTCGACCCACGGTTACGACGTCGTCGACCCCACCCGGCTGTCGGAGGACCTCGGGGGCGAGGAGGCGTTCCGCGCGATGACGGCGCGGTTCCGTTCGCACGGGCTGCGGGTGCTGGTGGACGTGGTGCCCAACCACATGGCGATTCCGGTGCCGCCCACCCTGAACCGCGCGTACGCGTCGGTCCTGGAGGAGGGCGCCGGTTCGCCCTACGCGCGCTGGTTCGACGTGGACTGGGACGCGGGAGGCGGACGCATCGTCCCGCCAGGGGAGGGCGAACCCAACTACCGCCGGTTCTTCGACATCTCCGGCCTCATCGCCCTGCGCCAGGAGGATCCGGAGGTGTTCGCCGAGACGCACCGGCTGCTGCTGCGGCTGGTGGCCGAGGGCCAGGTCGACGGGCTGCGCGTCGACCATCCCGACGGGCTGAGCGATCCCCGCGGCTACCTGGAGCGGCTGCGGGCCGAGGCGGGCGGCTGCTGGCTGCTCGTCGAGAAGATCACCACCGGTGCGGAGGAACTGCCGACCGACTGGCCCTGCGCGGGCACCACCGGCTACGACGCGCTCGGCATGGTCGGCGGGCTGTTCCTGGACCCCGACGGGGAACAACCCCTGACCGAGACCTACGCGGCGCTCACCGGCGGCACCCCCGATTTCCGCGAGGTGGAGTTCGCCTCACGACGGTACGTGGCCGAACACGGGCTGCGTCCGGAGGTGGCCCGCCTGCACCGCGTGCTGTGCGGGGCGCTGCCGGCCCGTCCGAAGGACACCCTGGAGAGGGTGCTGGTCGAGCTGCTGGTGGCCATGCCCGTGTACCGCGCCTACGTGGTGCCGGGGGAGAAGGCCCCGGCCCAGGCATCCGATGTCCTCGCCCAGGCGGCCGAACGGGCCCGCGAGCACCTGCCCCCTGAGACGCACCCCGACCTGGACGCCGTCGTACGGCTCGCCCTCGGGCTCGACCCGGACGAGTCCCCGGCCCCCGCGGACCCCGGCGTGCAGGCGGCACGCCGCGAGTTCGTCGTGCGGTTCCAGCAGACCTCGGCCCCCCTGGCCGCCAAGGGCGTGGAGGACACGGCGTTCTACCGCTGGTCGCGGCTGGTGTCCCTGAACGAGGTCGGCGGCGACCCGGCGCGGTTCTCCGTCTCCCCGGAGGACTTCCACGCCTTCTGTGCCCGGCAGGCGCGCGACTGGCCCTCCGCGATGACGACGCTCTCCACCCACGACACCAAACGCCAGGAGGACGTGCGCGCGCGTCTGGCCGTGCTCAGCGAGATGGCGGGCCCGTGGGCGGCGGCGGTCCGACGCTGGCGCGCCTGGGCGGGAGACGGCTCGCCCCTGGAACCCGACCTGGACTACCTGCTGTGGCAGACGCTCGTGGGGGCCTGGCCCATCGAGGAGGGCCGCCTGGCGGAGTTCCTCACCAAGGCCATGCGCGAGGCCAAGACCCGCACGTCCTGGCTGGACGGCGACCCCGGCTACGAGGCGGCCGTGCTCGCCCACGCGCGCCGCGTCCTGGAGGACGCCGACCTGGTGGCCGACCTGGCCACGTTCGTGTCGCAGCTGGAGCCGTACGCGCGCGTCGTCATGCTCGGCCAGAAGATCGTCCAGCTCACCATGCCGGGCGTGCCGGACGTCTACCAGGGCTGCGAGCTGGTCGGCCTGTCCCTGGTGGACCCCGACAACCGGCGTCCGGTCGACTACGGCTCCCGCCGCGCCCGCCTGGCGCACCTGGACGCGGAGGGCGCGCCGCGCGACGTGGACGACCTGAAGCTGCTGATCACCTCGCGGACGCTGCGGCTGCGCCGCGACCACCCCGAATGGTTCAGCGCCTCGTACGAGCCCGCGCGCGTCACCGGGGCCACCTCGGCACACGCCGTGGCCTTTCTACGCGGCTCCGGCGCTCTCAGCGGCCGCGGTGGGCGTCCCGGCGGCGCGCGGGTCCTCACGCTGGCGACCCGGCTGCCCGTCGGCCTGGAGATTCACGGCGGATGGGGCGAAACGACCGTCGACGTCCCGGCGGGCCGCTGGCACGACCGCCTCACCGGCCGCGTCCACGAGGCCGGCGGCCCGCTGCCCCTCGCCGAGCTGCTCGCCGATCTCCCCGTCGCCCTGCTGGTCCGCGAGGAGCCCCGATGACGTGGTTCGAGGTGTGGGCCCCGAACGCCGAGAGTGTGCAGGTCGCGGTCGGCTCCCGAGACGATCTCGTCCGCCACCCCCTGCGCCCCCTGGACGGACGCCCTCCGGGCCGGTGGGGCGCGGCGGTCCCCGGGGCGGGCCACAGCACCGACTACGGATTCGTCCTCGACGACGGCGAGGTACTGCCCGACCCCCGCTCCCTGTGGCAGCCGTACGGGGCGCACGGCCTCAGCCGCGTCTACGAGCACGATCGGTTCTCCTGGACCGACCGACGCTGGCGCGGCCGTCCCCTGCGAGGCAGCGTCCTGTACGAGCTGCACGTCGGCACGTTCACCCCCGAGGGCACCCTGGACGCCGCCTGCGAACGGCTCGACCACCTGGTGGCCCTCGGCGTGGACGCCGTGGAGCTGATGCCCGTGGCCTCGTTCTCCGGCGAGCACGGATGGGGCTACGACGGCGTCCATCTGTGGGCGGTGCACGAACCCTACGGCGGCCCGGACGCGTTCAAACGCTTCGTCGACACCGCCCACGCCCTCGGGCTGGCGGTCGTCCTGGACGTCGTCTACAACCACCTCGGCCCCAGCGGCAACTACCTGCCCCGGTACGGCCCGTACTTCACCGACGCCTACAGCACCCCCTGGGGCGACGCGGTCAACTTCGACCAGGCGGGCGCCGACGAGGTGCGGGCGTACGTCGTGGACAACGCGCTGATGTGGCTGCGCGACCATCACGTCGACGGGCTGCGCCTGGACGCCGTGCACGCCATCAACGACCGCCAGGCCGTCCACATCCTGGAAGAACTCGCCGTCGCCGTCCGGGGCCTGTCGGCGCACCTGGGGCGCGAGCTGTTCCTCATCGCCGAGTCCGACCTGAACGACTCCCGGCTCGTCACGCCCCGGGAGGCGGGCGGCCACGGGCTCGACGCGCAGTGGAGCGACGACTACCACCACGCCATGCACGCCGCCCTCACCGGGGAGCGCCAGGGCTACTACTGCGACTTCGGCTCCCTGGACGCCCTGGCCAAGGCCCTGACGAAGGTGTTCGTCCACGACGGGACGTGGTCGACCTACCGGGAGCGCCGCCACGGCCGCCCCGTGGACGTGCTGCGCACCCCGGCCGACCGGTTCGTGTGCTTCCTGCAGAACCACGACCAGGTCGGCAACCGCGCCTCCGGGGACCGCCTCACCGCGTCCCTGCCCCCGGGCCTGCTCAAGGTGGGCGCGGCGCTGCTGCTGCTGGCGCCGTTCACCCCCATGCTGTTCATGGGCGAGGAGTGGGGGGCCACCACGCCCTGGTGCTACTTCACCGACCACGTCGAACCGGAACTGGCGCGAGCCGTCAGCGAGGGCCGCCGCCGCGAGTTCGCCCGGCACGGCTGGTCCGGCCACGTCCCCGATCCACAGGCTGTGGAGACCTTCCGGGGCTTGGTGCTCGACTGGGACGAACTCCACAAGGCCCACCACCCCGAGCTGCTGGAGTGGCACCGCTCCCTGATCGCGTTGCGGCGCTCCTGGCCCGAGCTGACCGACCCCAGGCTCACCGAGGTCCACGTCGAGACGGCACGGGAGGACACCGGCGAACGCTGGCTCGTGCTGCGGCGCGGCCGCGTCTCGATGGCGGCCAACCTGGGCACGCGGCCCGCCGAGATCGAGCTTCCCGCCTCGCGGCTGCTGCTGGCGTCCGACCCGGACGTGCGCCTGGACGAGTCGGCCGGCGCGGGCGCGTCCGCCGGGTCCGCCGAGGGACGGCCCCTGGCGCCGCGCTCGCGCGTCGCCCTCCCGGCGACCTCCGTGGCGGTCGCCGCCGCCTCACTCGTCCGTCCGCCGCGGGCCCGCGACCACTGACCCGGCCCGCGCCGACCCACCCCCCGGATCCGCGCGCGACCACCCCCGGAGCCGCGGAAGCGATCGGTGACACTCTCGTCACCGGTCGTTACGTCTGGATAGCTCCGGGTTGGTTGTAGTTCATCCGTGTTCGAGGATGTACTACGTGTGGCAAACCGCAGGTCAAGAGCGCGGCGGGTGCCGGGAAACGTTCATGAATGGTCATACGATCGACTCATGACCTCAGTACTGCTCGCCGAGGACGACACGTCCATCTCCGAGCCCCTGGCCCGCGCGCTGCGGCGCGAGGGGTACACCGTGGAAGTCAGCCCGGACGGCCCGCAGGCGCTGGAGCGGGCGCTCGGGGGAGGCGTGGACCTCATCGTGCTCGATCTCGGCCTGCCCGAGCTCGACGGCCTGGAGGTGGCGCGCCGCGTCCGCGCCGAGGGCCACGGCGTGCCCATCCTGATCCTCACCGCCCGCGCCGACGAGGTGGACACCGTCGTCGGGCTGGACGCGGGCGCCGACGACTACGTCACCAAGCCGTTCCGGCTGGCCGAGCTGCTGGCGCGGGTGCGCGCACTGCTGCGCCGCGGCAGCACCGAGACGCCGATCGTGCAGGGCGTGCGGATCGACGCCGAGTCGCGCCGCGCGTGGATGGGCGACCAGGAACTCCAGCTCACCACCAAGGAGTTCGACCTGCTGCGCGTGCTGGTGCGCGACGCGGGCAAGGTGGTGACCCGCGAACAGATCATGCGGGAGGTGTGGGACACGAACTGGTGGGGGTCCACCAAGACGCTCGACATGCACATCTCCTGGCTGCGTCGCAAGCTGGGGGACGACGCCGGCAGCCCGCGTTACATCACCACGGTGCGGGGCGTCGGCTTCCGGTTCGAACGCGGCGACTAGACCGGCCGCCATGACCATGCGGTTCTGTCGTCCGCGCCGGGCCCGCCGGTTCGTCCATGCCCGGCGGGCCTGCCGCCCGCGTCCGGGCGCGCGGCCCCGCTGCGGGGAGCGCCCGCCCGTGCCCGCGCCCTGCCACCACACGGCCTCGTGCCACCCGGCCTCATTCCACCCGGCCCCGTGCCGCCCGGCGTCCCGGCGCGCCGCCGATCCGGCGCGCTCGCGATGCGCGCCGCCTCCGCGCGAGGCGGGGCGGTCCCGGGATCGTCCATGCGGAGGAGGGACCGCGTGATCATGGCTTCGTCCCCGAAGGAGCCCTGATGAGGCGCCGGCTGCTCCTGTCGACGCTCGCGGTGGCGGTCGTCGCGATCCTGCTGCTCGGCATACCCCTCGCCTACGCCACGCACAAGCTGATCTACGAGGAGGCCCGGCAGTCGCTGGAGCGCGAGGCCTCGTCCATCCTCGGCGGAGTCGGCTTCAGCCTGGAGTCCCGCCAGCCGATCACCACGCAGAAGATCGCCCAGGAGTACCCGGGGCGGTTCATCACGATCACGCTGCCGGGCAACCAGGTGGTGACGGCGGGGGCGCGGCCGCCGAACGGCGCGGGCCTGCTGACCGCCTCGGCCGACGCCGGCGGCACGCACGTGCAGGTCTCCCAGGAGGCCAACGAGGTGCGTGACGCCGCGCTGCGCCAGCTGCTGCTGATCGGCAGCCTGGCCGCGCTCGGTGTCGCCGTCACCGTGGGCCTGGCCATGTTCCAGGCCCGCAAGCTCACCCTGCCGCTGATCGACCTGGCCGAGACCGCCGACCGGCTGGGCAGCGGCAACGCCCGGCCGCGCCGCCGCAGGTACGGCATCCCCGAGGTCGACCGCGTCGCCGAGGTCCTGGACCGCAGCGCGGTGCGGATCGCCGACCTGCTGGCGGCCAGCCGGGAGTTCGCCTCCGACGCCAGCCACCAGCTGCGCACCCCGCTGACCGCGCTGTCCATGCGGCTGGAGGAGATGATCGAGGCCGCCGACTACCCCGACGTGGTGCGCGAGGAGGGCGCGGCCGCCGTCGCGCAGGCTGAACGGCTGGTGGCGGTGGTCGAGCAGCTGCTGGCGCGGTCCCGGCACGACCGCACCGGAGCGGCCGTGCCCGCCCCGATCGACGACATCATCGCCCAGCAGGTGGAGGAGTGGCGCCCCATCTTCCGCCGGGCCGGCCGCGACATCCGCATCACCGGACGCCCCGGCCTGGTCGGCATGACCAGCCCGGAGGGGCTGTCCCAGATCATCGCCACTTTGCTGGACAACTCCCTGGTGCACGGCCGCGGTACCGTCACCATCACCACCAAGCCGGGCGCGAACTCGGTGGTGGTCGAGGTCGGCGACGAGGGCCCGGGCATCCCGCCCGAGCTGGAGGCCCGCATCTTCGAACGCAGCGTCACCAGCGGCAAGGGCACCGGCCTGGGCCTGTACCTGGCCCGGTCCCTGGCGGTGGTGGACGGCGGGCGGCTGGAGCTGATCCAGGCCCGTCCGGCGGTGTTCGGGGTGTTCCTGCGGCAGGCGTCGGAGGCCAGGCTGGCGGAGGAACGGGTCGTCAGCGGCCCTGTCTGACGGCCGCCTGCCGCGCGGCGTCGGCGGCCCGCCCGTTGACGGGGTGCCCGTTGACGGGGTGCCCGTTGACGGGGTGCCCGTTGACGGGGTGCCCGTTGACCGTGTGCCCGTTCACCGTGTGCCCGTTCACCGGGTGGTGGGCCGGGTGGTGGGAGCCGTTGACGGGCGCCCCGCCGGCCGGAGCGGTACCGGCGGCCGCCTGGCCGGAACCGGGCGCCGCACCCGCCTCCGGCAGGCCCGAGGCCGGGTCGACCTGCGGCGCCGTCGCGGGCAGGAACACCCACTTCTTGTACGACCAGAAGCGGAACAGCGTCGCCACCGCGGTGCCGACCACCAGCGCGCCGTTGTAGGCCAGCGCCCCGTGCAGCCCCAGCACGTAGTAGGTGAACCCGATGAACAGCTGCGTGATCACCAGGCCGACGCCGTTCAGCGCGAAGAACAGCACGTACTCGCGGCCCAGCCCGGTGCGGTCGCGGTGCCGGAACGTCCAGTAGCGGTTGGCCAGGTAGGCGAACGTGGCCGCCACGGCCGTCGCGATACCGTTGGACGACAGCGGGCCCATGCCGAGGCCGGTGTGCAGCGCGTTGCCCACGGCGAACGTGATGACGGACGCCACGGCGCCCACGCTGCCGAACTTCGCGAGCTCGTGCACGAGGTGCGCGAAACGTCGGTAGAGATTGGCGACCAGGCTCACGAAGGGGAACCGTCCTTCCGGACTTCGGATGCTGGGATCGGGCTCACCGGCGTGGGGCCCGGCGCCCCGCGCTCATACCGGGGCCAGAACGAGAATAGACGCATGGTGCCCGTGAGACGTCGGCAGTTGAACGATCGTTGTACCCGGCTCGGTTCCTGCCCCCGGCGATGGAGATCACACACCGTTGGACGCCGGGACGGCCGCGTTCGTTCATCCCTCGCGTCCCGATAGCCTTCTCCACGTGAAGAATCCAGCTCAGACGCCGGTTGTCGGAATGGTGGGCGGCGGCCAGCTGGCCCGCATGACGCACCAGGCGGCGATCTCGCTCGGAGTGCCGCTGCGGGTGCTCGCCCGTGACCCCGGCGAGTCGGCGGCGCAGGTCTGCGCGGACGTCCGAATCGGCGACGAGCGCTCACTGGACGACCTGCGCGCCTTCGCCAAGGACTGCGACGTGGTGACGTGGGACCACGAGCACGTTCCCCAGGAGCTCATCAAGGCCCTGGAGGAGGCGGGCACGGCCTGCCGGCCCGGCTCCGACGCCCTCCTGCACGCCCAGGACAAGCTGGTCATGCGCGAGCGTCTGTCGTCCTTCGGGGCGCCGTGCCCGGCGTTCTCCCACGTCCCGTCCCGCGCGCCGCTGGCGTTCCTGGAGGCGTTCGCCCGCGAGCACGGCTGGCCGCTGGTGCTCAAGGCGACCCGGGGCGGCTACGACGGCAAGGGCGTCTGGGTGCTGGACGCCCTCGACCGCGACACGGCCGAGCTGGTGAACCGGCTGCTGGACGAGGGCGTCGACCTCCTCGTCGAGGAGCACGTGGCCTTCCGGCGGGAGCTGGCGGCGCTGGTCGCCCGGTCCCCCTACGGCCAGGGCGCCGCGTACCCGATCGTGGAGACCGTCCAGCGCGACGGCATCTGCCACGAGGTGATCTCGCCCGCGCCCGGCCTGGACGAGGACACCGCCGCCGAGGCCCAGCGCCTGGCCCTGGACATCGCCGAGCACCTCGGCGTCACCGGCCTGCTGGCCGTCGAGCTGTTCCAGACCGACTCCGGCCTGGTCGTCAACGAGCTGGCGATGCGGCCGCACAACTCCGGGCACTGGACGATCGAGGGCGCCCGCACCTCGCAGTTCGAGCAGCACGTGCGGGCCGTCCTGGACCTGCCGCTCGGCTCCACCGAGGCCACCGCCCCGTACGTGGTCATGGTCAACGTGCTCGGCGGAGACGACCCGGACGTCTACCCCCGGTACGTGCACGTCATGGCGCACGACCCGGGTGTCCGGGTGCACATGTACGGCAAGCAGGTCCGTCCCGGACGCAAGATCGGCCACGTGACCGCGCTCGGCGACGACCTCGACGAGGTCCGCGAACGCGCCCGCCACGCCGCCGACTACCTGCGCTGGGGCCCCGCCATGAAGGAGCGTGGATGACAGAGCCCGTGGTCGGCGTGGTGATGGGCAGCGACTCGGACTGGCCCACGATGAAGGCCGCCGCCGAGGCCCTGGACGAGTTCGGCGTGCCCTACGAGGCCGACGTGGTCTCCGCGCACCGCATGCCGCACGACATGATCGCCTACGGGTCCGAGGCGGCGTCCCGCGGCCTGCGTGTGATCATCGCGGGGGCGGGCGGCGCGGCGCACCTGCCCGGCATGCTCGCCTCGGTGACGCCGCTGCCGGTGATCGGCGTGCCCGTGCCGCTCAGGCACCTGGACGGCATGGACTCGCTGCTGTCGATCGTGCAGATGCCCGCGGGCGTGCCGGTCGCGACCGTCGCCGTCGGCGCCGCCCGCAACGCCGGCCTGCTGGCCGTCCGCGTCCTCGCCGCCTCCGACGAGACGCTGCGCGCCAAGATGACCGAGTTCCAGCAGACCCTGTACGACCAGGCCAAGGCCAAGGGGGCCCGCCTGCGCGAAAGCCTCGGCTAACGGCGCAGCGCCCACTCCACGGCCGGGCAGCGGTCCATGACCACGTCGAGCCCGGCCTCCTGGGCCCGCCGCGCCGCGGCCTCGTCCACCACGTCCAGCGGCAGCCACACCGCGCGGGCGCCCACCGCGATGGCCTCGTCCACCGCCGCGCCCGCGTGCTCGGCCCGCCGGTAGACGCCCACCACGTCCAGCGGCCCCTCGTCCGCGGGGATCTCCGCGAGCGAGGTGTACCCGCGCTCGCCCAGCACCGTCGCCCCCGACGGATGCACCGGGATGATCCTCTTGCCGCGCTGCTGCAGCAGCCGCGCCTGCGTGTGCACCTCGCGCGCCGGGTTGTCGCCCAGCCCCACGAACGCCCACGTCCTGGACTCGTTCAACAGCCGCCGGATCACGTCCACATCAGCGAATTTCATACGCCGCACAACACCGCCCCCGGCAGATCGTTCCCGCGGCCCCGGCGGCCCGGGTCAGGGGCGGCCGAGGGCGCGGTAGGTCCAGCCGGCGGTGCGCCAGCGTTCGGGGTCCAGGGCGTTGCGGCCGTCGACGATGTTGCGTTCGGCGACGACGCCGGCCAGGGCGGCGGGGTCCATCTCGCGGAACTCCCTCCACTCGGTCAGGAGCAGGACGACGTGGGCGTCGCGGGCGGCGTCCAGGGCCGAGGTGCCGAACTTCAGGTCCGGGTGGGCGCGGCGGGCGTTGTTCATGGCCTGCGGGTCGTAGACGGTGACCGCGCCGCCCTGGGCGTGGATGGTGGCGGCCACGTCGAGGGCGGGGGAGTCGCGGACGTCGTCGGAGTCGGGTTTGAAGGCCGCGCCCAGCACGCCCACGGTGCGTCCGGCGAACGAGCCGCCGAGCAGCTCGCGGGCCAGGTCGACCATGCGGATGCGGCGCCGGATGTTGATCTCGTCGACCTCGCGCAGGAACGTCAGGGCCTGGTCGACGCCCAGCTCGCCGGCGCGGGCCATGAAGGCGCGGATGTCCTTGGGCAGGCAGCCGCCGCCGAAGCCGAGGCCGGGGCCGAGGAACTTGCCGCCGATGCGGTCGTCGTACGACAGCGCGAGCGACAGCTTGGTGACGTCGGCGTGTGCGGCCTCGCACACCTCGGCCATCGCGTTGATGAAGGAGATCTTGGTGGCGAGGAAGGCGTTGGCGGCCACCTTGACCAGTTCGGCGGTGGCGTAGTCGGCGACGATGAACGGGGTGCCCTCGCCGATCATGGACGAGTAGACCTCGCGCAGCACCTTCTCGGCCCGCTCGGCGGCGCCCTGGTCGTCCGGCACCCCGGCGACGATCCGGTCCGGGTGCAGGGTGTCCTTGACGGCGTAGCCCTCGCGCAGGAACTCGGGGTTCCAGGCCAGCACGGCGTCGCCGCCGGCGGGCGCCAGCTCGGCCAGCCGCGCCGCCAGCCGGGCGGCGGTGCCCACCGGGACGGTGGACTTGCCGACGACCAGGCAGGGGCGGTGCAGCCGCGGCGCCAGCTCCTCGATCGCCGCGTCCACGTAGGTCAGGTCGGCGGCGTACTCGCCGTGCTTCTGGGGGGTCCCCACGCACACGAAGTGCACGTCGCCGAAGTCGGCCGCCTCGTCGTAGGAGGTGGTGAAGCGCAGCCGTCCGGCGGCCAGGTTGCGGCGCAGGATCGGCTCCAGGCCGGGCTCGTAGACGGGCAGGTCGCCCGCGGCGAGCCGTTCGACCTTCGTGGCGTCGGTGTCCAGGCCGACCACCTCGTACCCCAGGTCCGCCATGCAGGCGGCGTGGGTGGCACCGAGATAGCCGGTTCCGATCACCGTCAGGCGGTGCGCCAAGACAACTCCTCTCGATCCGTCGCCAGTCCCCACCGGGACCTCGCCCCCGGCTCCAGTTGTAGTGCCCTCTGTCTTGCCCGCCCCTGACGGGTACCCCGTACGCGGCCGACGGACTTTACCGGCGGGTAGCATCTGCCGTATGAGTCCCGACTTTCCCACGTATGCCCCGTCGGACGAGCACGAGATGCTGCGCAGCACGGTCCGCGAGCTGGCCGAGGCCAAGATCGCGCCGTTCGCGGCGCAGGTGGACGAGGAATCCCGTTTCCCGCAGGAGGCGCTGGACGCGCTGGTGCAGAACGACCTGCACGCGGTGCACATCCCCGAGGAGTACGGGGGCGCCGGGGCGGACGCGCTGGCCACCGTGATCGTGATCGAGGAGGTCGCCCGGGTGTGCGGGTCCTCCTCGCTGATCCCGGCGGTCAACAAGCTGGGCACGGTGCCGGTGCTGCTGGCCGGCTCCGAGGAGCTGAAGAAAAAGTACCTGGCCCCGGTCGCGCGGGGGGAGGCGATGTTCTCCTACGCGCTGTCGGAGCCCGAGGCGGGGTCGGACGCCGCGTCGATGAAGACGCGGGCGGTGCGCGACGGGGACCACTGGGTGCTCAACGGCACCAAGATGTGGATCACCAACGCGGGGGTGTCGCAGTACTACACGGTGATGGCCGTGACCGACCCGTCGGCGGGGGCGCGGGGCATCTCGGCGTTCATCGTGGACAAGGACGACGAGGGCGTGTCGTTCGGCGCCAAGGAGCGCAAGCTGGGCATCAAGGGGTCGCCGACGCGGCAGGTGATCCTGGAGGACGTGCGGATCCCCGCCGACCGGATCATCGGCGCCGAGGGCACCGGGTTCAAGACCGCCCTGGCCACCCTCGACCACACCCGCATCACCATCGCCGCCCAGGCCCTGGGCATCGCGCAGGGCGCGCTGGACTACGCGCTGGGCTACGTCAAGGAGCGCAAGCAGTTCGGCAAGGCGATCGCCGACTTCCAGGGCGTGCAGTTCATGCTGGCCGACATGGCGATGCGGCTGGAGGGCGCGCGGCAGCTCACCTACCACGCGGCGATGAAGTCCGAGCGGGCCATGAACGGCGAGAAGGTGCCGGACCTGACGTTCGTGTCGTCGGCGTGCAAGTGCCTGGCCTCGGACGTGGCGATGGACGTCACCACCGACGCCGTGCAGCTCCTGGGCGGGTACGGCTACACCCGCGAGTTCCCGGTCGAGCGGATGATGCGCGACGCCAAGATCACCCAGATCTACGAGGGCACCAACCAGATCCAGCGCATGGTGATGGCCCGTCAGCTCCTCAAGTGACGCGGTCGCGGCGGCCCGGAGCGCCGCGCGGCGGGCCGTGGAAACGGGCCGTGGAGCGCGCAGCCGGTGCGAAGGGCCGCACGATCGCATGAGGGATCCAATAACCTGGGCACGTGAGTCTGCGCCTGTACGACACCGGAACCCGTAGCGTCCGCACGTTCGAGCCCCTGGAAGAGGGCCGCGTGGGGATGTACGTGTGTGGTGCCACGCCGCAGGCCGCCCCGCACATCGGCCATCTGCGCTCGGGCGTCATCTACGACGTGCTGCTGCGCTGGCTGCGCCGGTCCGGCTACGAGGTGACCTTCGTCCGCAACGTCACCGACGTCGACGACAAGATCATCGCGGTGTCGCAGGCCCAGAACCGCCCGTGGTTCGCGGTGGCCGAGGCCAACCAGCGCGTGTTCACTCAGGGCTACGACCTGCTCGGCTGCCTGCCGCCCACGATCGAGCCGCGCGCCACCGGGCACGTCCCGGAGATGATCGTGCTGATCCGGCGGCTGATCGAGGCCGGGCACGCCTACGCCGTCGGCGGGGACGTCTACTTCGACGTCAGGTCGTGGGCCGACCGGTACGGGGCGCTGTCCAACCAGCGCCTGGAGAACATGCGCTCGGCCGGGGACACCCCGAACGAGGAGTTCAAGCGCGACCCGCGCGACTTCGCGCTGTGGAAGAGCGCCAAGCCGGGCGAGCCGTCCTGGGAGACCCCGTGGGGCGAGGGACGTCCCGGCTGGCACCTGGAGTGCTCGGCCATGGCCACCAAGTACCTCGGGCCCGCGTTCGACATCCACGGCGGCGGCGTCGACCTGATCTTCCCGCACCACGAGAACGAGATCGCCCAGTCGCAGGCGGCCGGGGACGGGTTCGCCCGCTACTGGCTGCACAACGGGCTGCTCACCGTCGACGGCGAGAAGATGGCCAAGTCGGTCGGCAACGTCGTGCTGCTCGACGACCTGCTCGGCAAGGCCCGTCCGGCCGAGGTCCGCTACTACCTGGCGTCGGCGCACTACCGCTCCCTCATGGACTACACCGACGCGGCGCTGGCCGAGGCCGTGTCCGCCTACCAGCGCGTCGAGGGGTTCGTGACCCGCGCCGCCGAGCTGGTGGGGACGGGCCTCGCCGAGGGTGAGCTGCCCGAGGCGTTCACCGCCGCGCTGGACGACGACCTGGGCGTGCCGCAGGCGCTGGCCGTCGTGCACGAGACCGTGCGGGAGGGCAACAGCGCCCTGGCGTCCGGCGACCAGGAGGCCGCCCGCCGCCACCTGGCCTCGGTGCGGGCCATGATGGACGTCCTGGGGCTGGACCCGCTGTCGCGGCAGTGGTCCCGCGCGGGCGAGGAGGACCTGCTGCCCGTGGTGGAGGCCCTCGTCACCGTCGCGCTCGAACAGCGGCAGGCGGCCCGTGCCCGCAAGGACTACGCCTCCGCCGACGCCATCCGCGACCAGCTCGCCAAGGCCGGGATCGTCGTCGAGGACACCCCCCACGGCCCCCGCTGGGAACTCAAGCGCGACTAGCCGGGTCGTCGTGGCGCGACGCGGCGGTTCGTCGCGACGCGGCCATTCGGTACGCGACATAAAATCGCGTGTTCGGGGCGTTCGCCGCTGTGCCGCCCTAACGCGAGCGGAACTGCAGAAGGGCGTACGGAACAACCATGGCCAAGCGCAAGGGCAGAGGACCCACCCCCAAGGCCGAAGACCGCCACTGGCACGCCAAACGGCAGCGTGCCAGGGCCGCCAAGAACGCCCGCCGCACCGGCACCCCCACCCTGGGGCCGGGCGGACGGGAGAAGCTGGCCGAGACCCAGCGCGCCGCCGACGCGGCGGGCAGGGGCCGTCCCGCGGGCGCCCGCCGCTCCGACGGCGACGCCCCCGAGCTGGTCACCGGCCGCAACCCCGTGGTGGAGGCGCTGCGCGCGGGAGTGCCGGGCAGCGCGCTGTACGTGACGTCCAGCACCGACGAGCGCGTCCGCGAGTCGATCCAGCTGGCCGCCGACCGGGGCATCCCGCTGCTGGAGACGGCCAAGCCCGAGCTCGACCGCCTCACCGACGGCGCCGTCCACCAGGGCATCGCCCTGCAGGTGCGGCCGTACCGCTACGCCCACCCCGACGACCTGCTGAAGGGCACCGCGCCGCTGATCGTGGCCGTGGACGGCATCACCGATCCGCGCAACCTCGGCGCGATCGTGCGGTCGGCCGCCGCGTTCGGCGCGTCCGGGGTCGTGGTGCCCGAGCGCCGCGCCGCCGGGGTGACCGCGGGCGCCTGGAAGGCGTCGGCGGGCACGCTGGCCACGGTCCCGGTGGCCCGCGCCACCAACCTGGCCCGGCAGCTCAAGGCGTACCAGCAGGCGGGCTGTTTCGTCGCGGGCCTGGACGCGCGCGGCGGCGTCACCGTCGCCGACCTGGAGGTCGCCGACGGGCCGTTCGTGCTGGTCGTCGGCTCCGAGGGCAAGGGCCTGGGCCGGCTGGTCGCCGAAACCTGCGACATGCTGACGACCATCCCCATGCCGGGCCGCGCCGAGTCCCTCAACGCCGGCGTGGCCGCCGGCATCGCCCTGTACGAGATCGCCCGCCGCCGCGCGTCCTGACCGCTTCCTTCCCGAATACCGGCAAGCGCATCACCCGCGACGTCGACTACCATGCGGGACGAACCTGCCGGTGTAGCTCAATTGGCAGAGCACCTGTCTTGTAAACAGGGGGTTAGGGGTTCAAGTCCCCTCACCGGCTCTGGCACGTCAGGGCGTCCTCCCGTCAGACGGGGGGACGCCCTGACGTTTTCTTTTCGGTCACCAGGCGGGGCGGGGCGATCCGGCCCGAGGCGCTGTCCCGGCGGGCGCCGGGGTCAGGCGGGGGTCACAGGTCGAACTCGGCGGGGTTGAGGCCGAGGGCGAAGCACGCCTCCCGGACGACGGCCTTCTCGTCGTCGTCGAAGTTCCCGTCGGCGCCGCCGATGACGATGCCGATCTGGACGACCGCCCGCGCCTCGTTCTCCTTCTTCTTCGCCTTGCCGATGTCCTGCAGGACCGAGACCTTGCCGAAGGAGAAGTCGGCGGTCAGCTTGGCCACGTACTCGTCGAACCGGCGCCGCAGGTCGTCGGCGGGGAAGTTCTGCAGCACCTCGTTGGAGGCGATGAGGGCGGCGGTGCGCTGCCGTTCGGACGGGTCGACGCTCCCGTCCGCGGCCGCGACCAGCGCGCACATGGCCATCGCCGCGTCGCGGAACGCTCCGCTCTTGAGTTCGTTCTTCTTGCTGAGGAGCTGGGACTGCATCTGCTGGGTGGATTCACGCAACCGGTTCCACAGGGCCATCGCTTCCTCCGTGCGGTCGGGTCGGCTTCCTGAACATCCGCCGATCTGCTACAAGTGTCGTAGCAAATTCCGTCCGCCGCAGCCCGTTACCGGTGAAATCCTCACCACACCGCGCGGCGGACCGCGGACACCGACGACGAAGGGGGAGGGCAATGGGCGTCAGCCTGTCCAAGGGCGGCAACGTGTCACTGACCAAGGAGGCGCCGGGTCTGACGGCGGTCACGGTCGGCCTCGGCTGGGACCTGCGCACCACGACCGGCGCGGACTTCGACCTGGACGCCAGCGCGCTGCTGCTGAACGAGTCCGGCAAGGTCGTGTCGGACCAGCACTTCGTGTTCTTCAACAACCTGCGCAGCCCGGACGGCTCGGTCGAGCACAGCGGCGACAACCTCACCGGTGAGGGCGAGGGCGACGACGAGCAGATCAAGGTGAACCTGGCGGCCGTCCCGGCGGAGGTGGCCCGCGTCGTCTTCCCGGTGTCGATCCACGACGCCGACGCCCGCGGGCAGAACTTCGGGCAGGTCCGCAACGCCTTCATCCGCGTCGTCAACCAGGCCGACGGCAGCGAGCTGGCCCGCTACGACCTCACCGAGGACGCCTCCGCCGAGACCGCCATGGTCTTCGGCGAGCTGTACCGCAACGGCGCCGAGTGGAAGTTCCGCGCCGTCGGCCAGGGGTACGCCTCCGGCCTGGCGGGCGTCGCCAAGGACTTCGGCGTCAACGTCTGACGGCCGGGCCCTCGCTCTCGTCCGTCCGGACGCGGCGGGCGAGGCGAGGGCCCGCTCCGACCGGCAGTCGTCCACGATGACGCGATGCGCGTGTCCGCCGCCCATGCCCATACGCCAGGGACGCGGAATCCGCGCTGTCCCGGAGCGTGCCTGAATGTGCCGAGTGCCCGGGCCGTGCCGTATCCCCATGGCAGAATGACAGCCGTTCGGAGAGGCGCCAGGGCTCCTGATGGCCGCTGCCCGCCCGCCTCCTCGATGAGGATTCACGGACCACGGTCGCCTTCCGCGACGAGGCGGAAGCGGGGCTTTCCAGGGAGCACCGGGGTCCGGGGCACCCCCCGGACCGACTGCCGGGAGGAGGTGCGGTGGCGTGTCCCACGCCGGTCGGCGCCTGCCCGCCCGCCTCGGTGCGACGCTCTCGGCGCTGACCCTCGCCGCCGTCTTCGCCGTCCCCGTGCGGCCCGCCGGCGCCGCGGCCGTCGCCGGCACCGACCAGATCCGGGCCCGGCAGTGGCATCTGACCGCGCTGCGCGTCCCCCGCGTGTGGCGCACGTCCAAGGGCGGCGGCGTGACCGTCGCGGTGCTGGACACCGGGGTCGACCGGAGGCACCCCGACCTGGTGGGCAGGGTGACCGCCGGGCCCGACCTCACCGGCGGGCTGCGGCGTCCCGGCAGCCGCTACTGGGGCCTGCACGGCACGTCGATGGCGAGCATCATCGCCGGGCACGGCCACGGCCCCGACGGCGCGCAGGGCGTGATGGGCGTGGCGCCCCAGGCCCGCATCCTGTCGGTCCGGGTGACGTGGGAGAACGACGACCCGCTGCGGCAGGGCGGCGGGCAGCTCGGCGGCCGCAACCGGGACGCGGTCGCGCAGGGCATCCGGTACGCGGTCGACCAGGGCGCCGACATCATCAACATGTCCCTGGGCGGCGGCAAGCTGTTCTACGACGGCAGCTCCACCGAGGAGAACGCGATCCGGTACGCGCTGAACAAGGGCGTGGTCCTGATCGCGTCGGCGGGCAACGACGGGTCGGGCGCCAACCGTAAGAACTTCCCCGCGGCCTATCCCGGGGTCATCGCCGTCGGGGCCGTCGACCGGCGGATGCGCATCTGGAAGGACAGCAACCGGCACTCGTACGTGGCCGTGTGCGCGCCCGGCGTCGACATCGTCAGCGCGGACGCCAGCAGCGGCTACGTGGTCGGCACCGGAACGAGCCCGTCCTCGGCCATCGTCGCCGGGGTCGCCGCGCTGATCCGCGCCCGCTACCCGAAGCTGACGCCGCAGCAGGTGCGGCAGGCGCTCGTCGAGGGGTCGGTGCCCCGCGAGCAGCCCGGCGGCGTCACCACGTGCTCCACGACGCTGGACGCCGTCCGCGCCATGACCGTCGCCGCCGGCATCAGCCGATCCGGTGACCCGGGCGCGACCCCCGCCCCCTCGGCCGGGCCGGTGGAGCCCGACGGCGCCTTGGAGGAGGAGGGGACGGGCATCATGCTGCCCGCCATTTTGGTGGGCGGCGGCGTCCTGGTGGCGGCGGGCGTGCTGCTGGGGTGGCTGCAGCGGAGGCGACCCGAGGACGACTTCGAGGACGACCCTGAGGACGACTCCCCCTACGACGTGCTGCGGCCGAAGCATCCGCCCGAGCCCGTCGGCGCGCAGGCGGGCGACCCGTCCGGCATCCCGGTGGCCCCTGTGAACGCCCCCTTGTGGCAGAGCAACGAGGTCTTCCCGGGGGGCCGGCCGCCCATGACGCACATGGCCCCGCCGCCTCCGCCGCCCGAAGCGGAGTCCCGGCCTGTGCCGGAGCCCGCCCCCGAGCCGTGGCCAGAGCCGGAGCCCTGGCCTGCGCCCGCGCCTGAGCCCCAGCCTGAGCCCGAGCAGCAGTGGCAGTTGCGTCCCTTCGTCCCGGAGGAGTTCACCGGCAACTGGCACGGTGGCGTCACCGGCGTGAACGGCTCTGGGACGGCCCCCGCCGAGCCCCCCGAGGGCCACAGGCTGGACGGCCTGAACGGCTTCCACGGCAAGGCCAACGGCGTCGACCCGTACGGCGAGCCTCCCCGCCAGGCCGACGAGCCGATGATCGACGACGAGGCGTGGGAGAGGTTCCGCCGCAGCGTGCTGGACGACGGCCCCTACTCCACCGGCGACCCCTACTCCACCGCCCTTCCCCCTCTACCGCGCCAGGGGGACACGCCTGAGGCGCCTCCGGACAACGCGACCGACGAACTCCCCGCGGTGGCGTTCCCGTCCGCGCCCCCGCCCGGCCTGGACGACACCAGCCCGCCACCCGGCAAGTTCATCTCACCCCCCGGCATGGACGACGACCCCCTGGGGCGCCCCTCACGCAAGCAGCGCCCGCCCGACGAGGACGACTACCGGCCGCCATGGTGGTGAGCCCCGGGCTACTCCACGTGGCGTAGCGGCGGAGCCTCCAGACGTACGACGACACGGCCCGGACCCGTCGCCGAGCATCGACACATCCGACGACGACAGGAGGTCGATGACGATGATGGCGACGCTCACCGCACTGGCCGCGCACCCGGGCCCCGGCGGCGGCTGGCACGACAACGGCTGGAACGACGCGCCCGCCTGGTGGCCGGTGTTCCCGATCACCTTCGGGCTGTTCTGGGTGGCCGTGGTGGCGGCGGGCTTCTACCTGGTCCGCCGCCGCATGGCCACGACCGCGGCCCAGGCCGACCCGCTGGCCCGCGCGCACGCCACGCTGGCCGAACGCTTCGCCCGCGGCGAGATCGACGAGGACGAGTACTACAGCCGCTCGTCCGCCCTGCGCCAGGGCTGACCCCCACCGGTGCCGTCCGGGGGGCGGGGGAGCGGGGCGGTCAGTCGGCGCCGGCCTCGCGGAAGATCTTTTCGATGCCCTCCAGCTCGGCGGGCGCCTGGACGGCGGCCTCGGCGAAGCGGGTGAGCAGGCGGGCGAACTCGGTGCGCTCCTCGGGCGTCCAGTCGGACATCAGGCTGGCCAGATAGGCGCGGCGGGAGCGTTCGGCGACCTGCCGGACGCGGCGTCCCGCCTCGGTGAGTCCGAGGTTGGCGCGGCGGGCGTCCACCGGGGACGGGCGGCGCGACACCAGGCCCGCGTCGATGGCGTGGCCGACCAGCCGGCTGGCGGTGGACGGGTCGATCTCCAGGCGTTCGGCGACCGCGCCGACCGTGACCTCGGCCGCGGGGGAGTCCGGGTCCTCCGCGGCGGCGTTGAGCGCGGCGACCGCGTGCACCACCATCAGGTTGGACAGCTGCAGCGGGCGCCCGCCCGGCCCGCCGGAGGTCTGCGCCCGGATCTTCTTCATCAGGTCGGGCTTGATCCAGACCCGGCGCAGATGGAACAGCGCCAGGCCGATCTCCGACAGGACGGGGTCGGCAGGCTCGGCGGAGTCCTGGGAGAGCCCCCCGGACGCGTGCTCCGTCGCCATTGCCACGGCCTCCGTTCACCGTGTCGGTCTGTCCGCAAATACGATTGCAGCGTACACACGAAAACGCGTGCAATCTACATGCGTTCCCTCGTGTCCCTACTCCTGACACAACGCGGATCGTCGTCCGATAGTGGCATGCCCGGGGCACGACGTTCGTCCCTGGGCGCGATCGCGGAAACGTCGGCGGGAAACCGCCGACAGTCGCGCCAAGGCGCACCGTCCGAAGGCCGGTTTGTGGTGCACTGGTAGCCGTTCGCGACGACGAGGCCCCTCAGACCCACGCCATCGATGGCCACCGCCGTGCCGTTCCGGCGGAACACCCGGCCGATGTCCGCGCGGACGCGTACCATGGCACCGGCCGAACCCGGACGACCCGGGATCAGTAACCACAGAGGGGACGTCATGCGCGAGACGTCGGCCCCCGCCGGCGACCCCCCGCGTGCGGCCCCGACGACGGCCCCCGACAGGACGGCAGCATGAACGACGGCCCAGCCCTGCAACCGGTGCCCGACGGCCAGGACGACGATCTCGCCTTCCCGGCCGGCAAACTGTCCGAGCGCGACCGCCAGATCCTCGCCTTCGAACGGCAGTGGTGGAAGTACGCCGGCGCCAAGGAACAGGCGATCCGCGAGCGGTTCGACATGTCGGCGACGCGGTACTACCAGCTCCTCAACATCCTGCTCGACCGCCCCGAGGCGCTCGAGTACGACCCGATGCTCGTCAAGCGCCTGCGCCGGGTGCGCGCCCAACGGCAGCGGCAGCGCGCCGCGCGCCGGTTCGGCATCCGGCCCTGAGGTGCCCAACACTGGACGGGTGAACCTCTTCTCCCCAACCACGGCCGCCGGCACGGACGGCCTGGACGCGATCCGCACCGACCCGGGCGGCGCCGTGCTCGGGTTCGACTTCGACGGCACGCTCGCGCCCATCGTCGACGATCCGGCGGCGGCGCGGGCCCATCCCCGGGCGGCCGCGGCGCTGGCCCGCCTCGCCCCGCGCGTGGGCGCGCTGGCGATCATCACAGGCCGTCCGGCGGCCGTGGCCGTGGAGTACGGCGGGCTCGACGGCGTGGACGGCCTGGTGGTGCTCGGGCAGTACGGCCTGGAACGCTGGGAGTCCGGCGCGCTGACCACGCCCGAGCCGCCGCCCGGCGTCGCCGAGGCGCGCGCCAAGCTGCCCGAGGTGCTCAAGGCCGCGGGCGCGCCGGACGCGACCTACGTCGAGGACAAGGGGCAGGCCCTGGCGGTGCACACCCGCCGCTGCGCCGAGCCGCAGGTCGCGCTCGACCGGCTGCGCGGCGTCCTGGAGGCGCTCGCCGAACGCACCGGCCTGGCCGTGGAGCCGGGACGGTTCGTCTTGGAACTGCGCCCGCCCGGCATGGACAAGGGCATGGCCCTGCGCCGTTTCCTGGACGAGACGCGCCCCGCGCGCCCTGGCGGCCGCCCCTTCCCGTCGGCGGTGCTGTTCGCCGGGGACGACCTCGGTGACCTGGCCGCCTACGACGCGATCGACGCGCTGCGCGCCGAGGGCGTCCCGGGGGTGAAGGTGTGCAGCGGCTCGGCCGAGGTGACCGCCCTCGCCGACCGCGCCGACCTGGTGGTGGACGGCCCCGACGGGGTGGTCCGCTTCCTGGACGCTCTCACCGACTCCCTGGACGCACGCTAAGCCTCCGGGCCCGGGACTCGTCACCCGGTGACGAGCGGAACGCCGCCGCCCGGCGTACTTCGCGATGTCCAGGGGGTGAACGGTTCGGTCCTGCGCCTGCGTCAAACTGTTCACGGCCACGGCGCGACGCAGCCGTGGCACGGGGGCCGACGGACAGGAGCGTTGACGTGGACACCGACCAGGAAAGACCCTTCCCGCCGTCCGCGACGGGCACGGGCCCGATCGGCGTTCACGACACCAGCGGCATCCAGGTGCGGCTCCGGCCGCGCGGCACCGATCGCCGCCGGCGCGGTCGGCGGCGCTCCGGACGCCGCGCGGGCGTCCTGGCCGCGTGCGCCATGGCTGTCGCCGCCGTGCTGATCGGCGCGGGGGTGCTGCTCATGCCCGGCCTGCGGGACGGGAACCCGCGTGCCGGGAACCCGCGGGACGGCGGCGGCGCGACTCCCGAGGTGAGCCGGACCGTCGCGGCCCGACTCCGAGCGGGCTCGCCGGTCGACGTCGGCACGGCGGACGGATCCCGCTACCGGCTCCAGGCGGTGACCGGGGGCCTGGGTGACGGCGCCGTCACCACCCAGCAGTCGTCCCAGCCCCCGCACAAATCGTTCCCCTACATCGACTACATCCTGAGCAACCCCACGGGGGACAGGGTGCTGCTCGACTTCCCCGGCGACGTCTTCGTCAGGCGGAACCTGGTCGCCGCGCGGGACCGCGGCCGCTGCGTGTGGCAGGCGGGCGTCCCCGAGACCATGTGCACCCCGCCGACCAGGAGCGAGGTCGTCCGGACGCTGTCGGGCGGCGCACTGATCGTCGGGGACGGCGGCGACCGCTACATGCCGCCCCGCTCGTCCTACCTGGTGCGCGCGACCGTCGAGGTCCCCGTCGACCGCCGCCTGCGCCGCGGCGACCTGCGCCTGTACGTCTGGAAACAGCTCTACATGGCCGACCGGCCGGCCCGCGAGGCCCCCTTCCCCGCCCGGCCACGCCGGTGATCGCGCGCGGTCACCGGCGCCGGGTGCGGGTCATTCGGCTTCGGGGTCGTCGGCGAGGATGCCGTACAGGCGGCGGCGGGCGTCGTTGACGACCTGCAGCGCGCGCTCCTGCTGGGCCGGGCTGCCGACGGCCGCGACCTGGTGCAGCGCGCCCATCAGCTGGCCGATCGCCTCACGGCCGCGCAGTTCCTGCTCGCCGACGTTCTCCGTCACCTCGTCCCAGGGCGGGGCGGGCTGCGCGGCGGCCTCCTCGCGGCCCGCGTCGGTCAGGCTGAACAGGCGCTTGCCGCCGTCCTGCTCGCTGACGACCTTGCCCTCGTCCTCCAGCATCTGCAGCGTCGGGTAGACCGAGCCGGGGCTCGGCCGCCAGACGCCGCCGGTGCGCTCGTCGAGTTCCTGGATCATCTCGTAGCCGTGCATGGGCCGCTCGGCCAGCAGGGCCAGCAGGGCCGCCCGCACGTTGCCGCGCTTGGTGCGGCGTCCGCGTCCGCCGCCGGGCCCCCGCCTGCCGGGACGCCCCGGGCCGAAGCCTGGTCCGAAGCCGGGGCCGAACCCTGGGCCGCCGGGACCAGGGCCCCAGCCGCCGAACGGGTCGCCCCGCCGCCCTCGTGACTCCTCCTCGGGGAACCGGCCGTGCCTGATGTGGTGATCGTGGTGGCGCATCGCTCTCGTCCTTCCACTCATGATTGATCGCGATGCATTAACGATATATCGGGAACCGGTCGCGATGCAACAGTCGGGTGCCGGACAGAGTGGTCCCTGCGGAGGCTGAGGCGGAACCGGCGGTAGCCTCTCTCGGCCCATGACAGTCGTCCGGGGGCCGGCTCCCGCGCGCGCAGGACAGGAGAGGCACAGCACATGATCGACAGCGACGTCGCCGTACTCGATGACCCGGTTGGTGAGTCGCTCCGTGGCCCTCACGGACATCTGGCCCGCCGGCTCGGCCGCGCGGCCGGATACCTGCCGGAGGTCGCCACCTTCTCCACGGTGTCCGCCGACCCGGACCCGGCGGAGTGGGCCGACCTCGCCCGGTTGCTCGGCCGCGGCGAGCTGGCCGACCTGTTCAGCTGCCCGGCGACCCCGCCCGCGGACTGGGAACCGGTCTTCACCCTCGACGGCCTCCAGATGATCGGCCCCGCCGGCGACACTCCCGGCCGCCCCGAGGCCGAGCCCGGCTCGGAGGTGGTCGAACTGGGCGCCGGCGATGTGCCCGAGATGCTCGAACTCACGGCGCGGACCCGACCGGGACCGTTCTGGCCCCGCACCCGCGAACTGGGCACCTATCTGGGCGTCCGCGAGAACGGCACGTTGGTCGCCATGGCGGGCGAACGTCTCCGTCCGCCGGGATGGGCCGAGATCAGCGCCGTCTGCACCGCTCCCGAGGCGCGCGGACGCGGCCATGCCACCCGCCTGGTGCGTGCGCTCGTCGCACGCATCACCTCCCGGAACGAGCGCCCGTTCCTCCACGTGGCCGCGGCCAACACCGACGCGATCGCGCTGTACGAGCGGCTCGGCTTCGTGGTCCGCAAGCGTGTGACGTTCCGCGGGTTCCGGACGCCGTGACGGCGACGGGTGCGGGCAGGGCACGCCGGCCTCGGCACGCCCGTCCGCACGCCGCCGTGACCGCCGTTTACGGGGCGGTCAGCTTGAGGTTGTCGAGGATGGTCTTGGTCAGGTTGCGGTTGTCGTTCTCCTTGATCCGGATCCACACGCCGAAGGTCCCGCGGCTGTCGCGCAGGCCGACCTCGGTGACGGACGGCGTGCCGACCCGGCACCCGGTGAACCGCGTGATCGTGCCGGTCAGGGCCTTGTCGGGCGAGGTGTAGTTCTCCGTGCCCGCCGGGGTGCAGGTGCGGTGCCCCGACACGCCGGGCGGAGGCAGCTTGCCCTGCGCGACGTCCTTGGTGAGGCCGATGAACACGCCCGGTGCCGTCCCGTCGCCCTTGAACTGCGTCACGTTCGGGGTGGCGCGCAGCACCGGCCGGGCCTGCGCGTCGTTCAGCGCCACGGTCGTCGGCACCCAGGTGGGCTCCTGCCGGTCCAGCGGCCAGGCCCGCGGCACCGCCGCGCGGATCTTGCCGGAGGCGTCCGCGACCTGCGCGAAGTCCTGCGGGACGCGCGGCTTGTCGGGCTGCTTCTTCTCGTCGTCGCCGGACAGGACGGTGCCCAGCGCCAGCCCGACGACCAGCGCCACGCACAGCAGCGCCGCACCGATGACCAGTGGCAGGGGGACCTTCCGCGACGACGACCCGCCCCCGCCGCCCTGCTGCTTCGAGCGTCCCGGCAGCGCGATGTTCTTCAACCGCGCCAGCCGTCCCTGGCCTGCCCGGCCTCCCCGATTCTGCTGGGCCGGCTCGAAACCGGTGGGCGGCGGCGGTTGCCCTCCCTGGTACGGCGGCGCGCTGTGCGGGGCGGGCGGGAGCACCGCGGTCCTGTCGCCGGGCGGCTGCGCCGGCCCCGGGCCCTGCGGCCCCTGATGGCCGTGTTGCGGCGGGACGGGAAGCGCCGCCGTACGGTCGTCGTCCTGCGGGGCGCCGGGGGACGCCGGACCCTGGGGGCCGGGAGGACCCAGTGGGGTCGCGGGCGGGCCGAACGGCGTGGAGCCGCGGCCGCTCGGGTGGTCGACGACCGTGACCGCCTCCAGATCGCCCACGTCCGACCAGTCCTGGCGGGTGGAGTCATCGTCCACCGGGGCGCCCGGCCCGGGCGATTGCGGGTAAAGCGGCTGAGGCGGGGATGGGTGAGGCTGGGGCGGCTGCGGCTGCCCCTGGTGGCTGGGCGGCTGCGGTTGGGGCGTCGGGGGCTGCTGACGCTGCGGCTTGTCCCTGACGGTCCTCTCGACGTCGAACGTGCTGTAGGGCTCGTCCACGGCCGTCGGCGCCGGCTCCGCAGGAGGCGGCGGAGCAGGAGCGGCGGACGGCGGCGCGGTGGACGATGGCGGCGCGGTGGACGATGGGGAAGCCGAAGCCGCGGACGGTTCGGCGGCCCCGCCGTCGGACGCGCCGCGTCCCTGCGCGGGCGGCGAGCTGGTCGGCCGCAGCGTGGAGAGCGCCTCGGCGAACGCCTCGGCCGTGGGGTAGCGCTTCTCGCGTTCGACCTCCAGCGCGCGCAGGATGACCTCGTCGAACGCGGGCGGCACCCCTTCGCGCAGCTCGCTGGGCCGCTTCTTGACGGGGGCCGGCCCCGGGGGACGCCCGGCGATCATGTGGTACGTCAGCGCGCCCAGCCCGTACACGTCGGCCCGCACGTCCAGGCCGCCGCCGAAACGGGCCTGCTCGGGCGACATGTACCCCGGCGTGCCCACCGGCAGGGTGAACGCGCCGGAGGCGTGCGCCAGCGCCTTGGCCAGCCCCAGGTCGGCGATCAGCAGCCGCTCCCGCCCGTTGCGGGTGGACTGGAACAGCACGTTGGACGGTTTGAGGTCGCGGTGGATCACGCCGAGCGCGTTGATGACCTCGACCCCGTACGCGATCTCCTCGGCGTACGCAAGGGCCTCGTTGACCGGAAGTGGCCGTTCGCGCATCCGGTCGCCGAGGGTGCCGCGGTCGGCGTAGGACATGACGAAGTAGGGGCGCCCGTCCGGAAGCTCCCCGATGTCGTGCACGCGGACGAGCCGCTCGGAGTCGGCGCGGCGCAGGATCCGCGCCTCCTCCAGGAAGCGATTGCGCACGTCGAGGTCGTCGAGGAGGCTCCCGGACAGCACCTTGATCGCGACCTGGGCGTCCAGCGCCTCGTCGTGCCCCAGCCACACTGAGGCGAACGCCCCGGATCCGAGGACCCGCTCGATTCGGTAACGACCGACAGTTGGTGGGAAGGACACTCCCGTATCATGCCCAACGAACGGGGTGTGTGTGCGAACGAGCTGAGGCGCGGCGATGGCACTGGACGACAGAACCGAGCAGCTGGCCGTCAAGGCCGCCCAGGGAGACCGGGCGGCGCTCGACGATCTGCTCCGCACGATCGAGCCCGACGTGCTGCGGCACTGCTCGCGTTTCCTGCCCTGCCGCCAGGACGCCGAGGAGGCGTGCCAGGACGCGCTGCTGCAGGTCGCCCGCAACATCCACCGGTTCGAGGGACGCTCCCGTTTCAGCACGTGGCTGCACGTGGTGGTCGCCAACTCGGCGCGTTCCACCTACCGCTCGCTCAAGCGCCGCTCGCTGGAGCAGGCGGGCGAGCTGCCGCAGCAGCGTCCCGACCCGCGCCGCACCAGCGTCATCGCCGGGTCCCGCGTCGACATCCTGGACGCCATGGAGGACCTGGAGGCCCGCAAGCCCGACCTGATCCAGGCCCTGGTGCTGCGGGACGTCTCCCAGCTGGAGTACGCCGAGATCGCCGAGCAGCTCAAGCTCCCGCTCGGCACGGTCAAGTCCCGCATCCACGAGGCCCGCAAGCAGGTCCGCCAGACCCTGGGCGAGTCCTACACCTGACGCCCACCTGACGCCCGCGTCCGCGCCGCCGGCGCCCGTTCCGCACGGCCGCCCCCGCGCGGACCGGCCGCGTGCCGGAATGTCTACAGGCGGCGGAATCCGCTGGTCAGCTGCTGCCAAGCATCCGTAATGCCTTGGCAAGCGTGCGCCTAGGCGCGCGATGGCGGGCGGGCCCGTCGGCCAGCATCCCGAGCATGTTTGCCCACACTGACCGCCCGATCTTCGTCCTCGGGTGCCCACGGTCGGGGACGACGCTGCTGCAGCTGATGCTGCACTCGCACCACCGGATCGCCGTCCCCGCCGAGACCCGGTTCGTCATCCCGGCCTGGACGTCGCGGTGCGACTTCGGTGACCTGCGCGACAGCCGGAACCGGCGGGCGCTGGCCGACTGGATCACCACCGGGCGGGGGACCAAGTTCGCCGACCTCGGCTTGGACGCCGACCGGACCGCCGACGAGATCGCGGCCGCTCCCCCCACGCTGGGTTCGGCGCTGGCCGTCGTGTTCCGCGCCTACGCCCGCCGCTTCGACCGGGTGCGCTGGGGCGACAAGCGGCCCAGCTACTTCCGGTACGTCGACGCGCTGCGGCGGATGTACCCCGACGCCCAGTTCGTCCACGTGGTCCGCGACGGCCGCGACTGCGTGGCCTCGCTCAAGGAGATGCCCTGGTACAAGCAGGACATCAACCACGCCATCTGCGTCTGGCGGGAGGCGATCGACCAGGGCCGCCGGTACGCCGCCGAACTCGGCCCCGACGCCTACTACGAGCTGCAGTACGAGCGGCTCGTCGCCGACCCGGCCGACGAGCTGATGCGGCTGTGCGCGTTCCTCGGCGAGGAGTACGACCCCGCCATGACCGAGCCGAACAGGGTCGCGCGGCTGACCGTCCCGCCGCAGAAGAAGTGGCACCGCCGCACCCACGCCGCCGTCGACGGCGGCAGCGTGGGGTCCTGGACGCGGCGGCTGGAGCCGTGGGAGGTCGGCCTGGCCGAGGCGGCGTTCGGGGAACGGCTGGCCGAATACGGCTACGAGCCGAGCGGCGCGCCCCGTCCCACGCGCGGGCAGCTGGCCAGGCTCGCCAAGGTCAGCACCCACCGCCGCATGTCCCAGAGCAAGCAGCGGATGCGGGAGCGGTGGCGCACGCGCAGCGAGCCGAACCCGGTCGAGTCGCTCCTCACCACCGTGTGGACCGGACCCGCCCCGCTCATCGTCGAGCCCGCCTCGCCGTTCGGCGTGGTGCCCGCGCCGTCCCCCGTCCCGCTGGCCGAACGCCGCGCCGAACCGGCCCGCACAGGCCACCCGGGCATCTGACCACCGCCCGCCTCGCCGCTCTCGGCGTCGGCCGGGGCGGGGTCAGTCGAGGGCGGCCAGCTGGTCGGCGAACCAGCGGCGTGGGGGGAGCGCGGTGGCGGCGGCGGCCAGCCGGGCGCTGCGTTCGGCGCGGCGGTCGGGCGGCATCAGCAGCGCCTGGTGCAGCGCCTCGGCGGTCTGCGACACGTCGTAGGGGTTGACGACGAGCGCGTCGGCCGCCAGTTCGGCCGCCGCGCCCGCCTCCCGCGACAGCACCAGGGCGCAGCCGTGCTCCGACACCACCGGCCCCTCCTTGGCGACCAGGTTCATGCCGTCGCGGATCGGGTTGACCACCAGCACGTCGGCCATCCCGTAGGCGGCGAGCGAGCGCGGATAGTCGTCGTTGACCTGCAGGATCAGCGGATCCCAGGTCGCGGTGCCGTACTCGTCGACGATCTGCGCGGCCAGCCGCTGCACCGCCGCGGTGTACTCGCGGTACTCGGGCAGGTCGTGCCGGGACGGGTAGGCGAACGCCAGGTGCACCACGCGGCCGTGCCACTCGGGATGGTTGGCGAGCATCTCCCGGTAGGCGGCCAGGCCGCGCACGATGTTCTTGGACAGCTCGGTCCGGTCGATCCGCACGATGAGCCGCCGGTCGCCGACCTGCTCGCGCAGCGCCCGGCGGCGTTCGGCGACGTCCGGTTCGGCGGCGCGCGCCCGCAGTTGCTGCCCGTCGACGCCGAGCGCGTGCACGCCGACGCGGGTGACGTGGCCGGCGAAGGTCACCGTCCGGGCCGCGCGGTCGACCCGGGCGCCCGGCAGCAGCTGCTCGCAGCAGTCCAGGAACGCCGCGGCCCACCGTTCGGCGAGGAAACCGGCGTGGTCGGCGCCGAGGATGCCGTCCAGCACCGCCGCGCCGACGTCGTCGGGCAGCAGCCGGTAGTACTCGGGGGACGCCCACGGCGTGTGCGAGAAGTGCACGATCTTCAGGTCGGGGCGGCGGTCGCGCAGCATCCGCGGCGCCAGCGACAGGTGGTAGTCCTGCACCGCCGCCTTGGCGCCCGGGGCGGCGTCGCGGGCCAGGGCGTCGGCGAACGCCGCGTTGTAGGCCTCGTACGACTGCCAGTCGCGCCGTGCGCGCGCGTCGAAGTGCGGGACGCGGGGCGTGTCGTAGAGCAGGTGGTGGACGAACCACAGCGTGGAGTTGGCCACGGCGTTGTAGGCGCGGTGGAACGTCGCGGGCGGTATGTCGAGCATGCGCACGGCCGCCCCGCCCGTGTCGTGCCCGTCCAGGTCGAGCCTGCCCTCGGGGGCGCGACGCGCGGCCGAGCGGTCGGCCTCCCCGAGCGCCGCGCACACCCACAGCACGTCCGGCGGCGCGCAGCCGTCGTCCGGCTCGCGCCCGCCGCCCGTCACCGCGGCCAGCCCCGACACCAGGCCGCCCCCGCCGCGCCGCAGCGTCAGGGAGCCGTCGTCGGCGAGCGAGAACGACACCGGGCCGCGGTTCGACGCCACCAGCACTTGGCTCATAGGGGAAGCGTCTCAGTTCGTGAGCGCGCGCTTCAAAGAGACCCGCAGGAAGGCGTTTTCGGGCCGTCCCCAGACGGTGCAATGCCCGGTGTCACAGGGCCCCGGCGTGTATGTCGATCTTCTCCGGGTAAACGAGCGCGGCGTGAGCAGGGCCGAGACGACGAAAACCGTTCTGGTCGCGGGGACGGCGAACCTGTTGCTGGCGATCACCAAGCTGGTCGCGGGGGTGCTGGCGGGGTCCAGCGCCATGCTGGCCGAGGGCGCGCACTCGGTGGCCGACACCCTCAACCAGGCGTTCCTGCTGGCCTCGCTGCGGCGCAGCGCGCGCCCGCCGGACCGGCGGCACCCCTTCGGATACGGCAACGAGCGGTACTTCTGGTCGCTGCTGGCGGCGTTCGGGATCCTCGTCGCCGGGGCCGGCTACTCGATCTTCGAGGGCGTGCTGGCGATCGTCGGCCGGGAGCCGGGCGGCGAGCAGGTCTGGCTGGCCTTCACCGTGCTGGCCGTCGCGGCGGTGCTGGAGGGGACGTCCTGGCTGCGGGCCTTCACCCAGGCGCGCCGCGAGGCCCGCGGCACCGTGGTCGGCCATGTGCGCCGGACCCCCGACGTGACGTTCAAGGCGGCCCTCTTCGAGGACACCGCCGCGATGATCGGCCTGGCGTTCGCCGCGGCCGGGCTGACGCTGCGGGAGGCGACCGGCTCGCCGGTCTGGGACGGGATCGCCTCCATCCTCATCGGGCTGCTGCTGGTCGTGGTGGCGTTCGCGCTCGGCCGCGACAGCCGGCACCTGCTCATCGGGCAGGCCGCCGACCCCGCCGCGCAGCGCGAGATCCGCGCGGAGATCACCGCCGCGCCCGGGGTGGACGGCGTGGAGGAGCTGTTCACCATGCACTTCGGCCCGGAGGAGATCCTCGTGGCCGCCAAGGTGCACTTCTCCGACGCCATCAGCGCCGACGAGGCCGAGGACATCGCCGGGGACATCGACCGGCGGCTGCGCGAGCGGCTGCCCGCCGTCCGTCACGTCTTCCTCGACCCCACGCAGGAAGACGCCCCCCAGCGGGACTCCGCTCCGTCGATGGACCCGGCCCGGCGCGACCTCACCGGGTAGCCGTGACGGCCCGGCCCGGCTGCTGGGACGGCGCGTGGCGCGAGTGGCCCGGACCTGTCCGGCCGGGACGCGTGACGTGGCGAGGAGGTGGGTAATGTCTCACATTGCGAGACCCTCTTGTCCGGCAACCGGTCAGATCATGTAAAGTCGCGCATACGACGTGATACCGCTCATGCGGAACGTTCGGCGAACGAGCGTTCTCTCCGCGCGGACACACGCGACGGCGGCCGCCCCCGGCGGCCCGCACCACAACTGAAGAACGCTCATCCAGAGGGGTGGAGGGACCGGCCCTGTGAAGCCCCGGCAACCACCTGGTTCGTAAGCGCTCGCGATCCCGCGAGGCCGGCCAGGAAATGGTGCCAACTCCGGCCTGCGACCAAGGTGGCGCAGGAAAGATGGGGAGAAAGGCCTCGCCACATGGCTGTCACGCCTGCCGTCGATCTGGGACCCGCGACCGCCCTCACCTGCCGCGAATGCGGTCACACCCGCGAACTCGGCCCGCACTACGCGTGTGAGGAGTGTTTCGGCCCGCTGGAGATCTCCTACGACTTCGCCGGCGTCTCCCGCGCCGACATCGAGGCCGGGCCGCGCAACATCTGGCGCTACCGCGGGCTGCTGCCGGTGCCGGGCAACGTCGCCGACACCCCCAACACCGAGCCCGGCCTGACCCGCCTCGTCCGCGCCGACCAGCTCGCCGAGTCGCTGGGCCTGCGCCGCCTGTGGGTCAAGGACGACAGCGGCAACCCCACCCACTCGTTCAAGGACCGCGTGGTCGCGGTGGCGCTCGCCGCCGCCCGCGAGCTCGGCTTCAAGGTGCTGGCCTGCCCGTCCACCGGCAACCTGGCCAACGCGGTCGCGGCCGCCGCGGCCCGGGCGGGCATCCGCAGCGCGGTGTTCGTCCCGTCCGACCTGGAACGGCAGAAGATCCTCACCACGGCGGTGTACGGCGGCACGTTCGTCACCGTCGACGGCAACTACGACGACGTCAACCGGCTGGCCTCCGAGATCGCCGGAGAGCAGGACGACTGGGCCTTCGTCAACGTCAACGTGCGCCCCTACTACGCCGAGGGCTCCAAGACCCTCGGCTACGAGATCGCCGAGCAGCTCGGCTGGCGGCTGCCCGACCAGATCGTGGTCCCGGTCGCCTCCGGCTCCCAGCTCACCAAGATCGACAAGGCGTTCCAGGAGCTGATCAAGCTCGGCCTGGTCGAGGACAAGCCGTACCGGGTCTTCGGCGCCCAGGCCACCGGGTGCTCGCCGGTGGCGGCCGCGTTCAAGCAGGGCCACGACGTCGTCCGGCCGGTCAAGCCCGACACCATCGCCAAGTCGCTGGCCATCGGCAACCCCGCCGACGGCCCGTACGTGCTGGACGTGACGCGCCGCACCGGCGGCGCGGTCGAGGACGTCACCGACGAGCAGGTCGTCGAGGGCATCCGGCTGCTGGCCCGCACCGAGGGCATCTTCGGCGAGACCGCGGGCGGCGTCACCGTCGCGTCCCTGCGCAAGCTGGCCGAGTCCGGCGCCCTCGACCCCGAGGCCGAAACCGTGATCATCAACTCCGGGGACGGGCTGAAGACCCTGGACGCCGTCGCCCCCGTCGTCGCGCCGACCGCGAACATCGCCCCCTCCCTGGAGGCGTTCCGCGCCGCGGGCCTGGCCTGACCGGACGCCCGCCGCGGCCGCGCGTCTCTTCGGCGGCCGCGCATCCCGTCGTACGACCCGAGCACTTCGAGGAGCCAGCATGAGCACCGTGTCCGTTCGGATCCCGACGATCCTGCGGAGCTACACCGGCGGCGAGGCGGAGGTCAAGGCCGAGGGCGCCACGCTGCGCGCGGTCGTGGCCGACCTGGAGGCCAGCTACTCCGGCATCTCCGCCCGCATCCTGGACGACAACGGCAAGATCCGCCGCTTCGTCAACGTGTACGTGGGCGACGAGGACGTCCGGTTCGCCGAGGGCCTGGACACCCCGACCCCCGAGGGCGCGCAGATCTCCATCATCCCGGCCGTCGCCGGCGGCTGACGGCACCGACAACGGCCCGCGCCCGGCACTCGTCGGGCGCGGGCCGCTTTTTCCCGCGCGCGGGACAAAGCACGAAAACCGGCTTCCCGTTCGCCGCCATCGGGTACGGGCCCCTCATGGGCATAGCGGAGGACGTCGCGGGGACGGTGGAAAGTCATCCCATGGTCCGGAAGGTGAACCTGGTCGGCTCCCGGGCGCGCGGAAACGCCACCGAGTTGTCGGACTGGGACTTCCACGTCACCGTGGACGACTTCGCCGGGGTCGCCGCCGTCCTGCCGGGCATGGTCGCCCCGTACGGGCCGCTGGCCGCCCAATGGGACCCGCTCGGCGACTGCGCGAGTTATCTGCTGATCTTCCCCGGTCCCGTCAAGGTCGACCTGCTCTTCCCGGAGATGCCGCGCAGTTGGAACCCGCCGTGGCGGGTCGGCCCCGACACCCTTCCCGCGATCGACGCGCACTTCTGGGACTGGGCGTTGTCGCTGGCCGGCAAGCGCCGCCACGGAAAGTCCGACCGCGTCCGCGGCGAACTGCTGAAGATGACGCGATTCCTGCTGGGCCCACTCGGAGTGCAGACCGTCCCGCAATCCCTGGAGGACGCCGCGGCGCGTTTCGTACGGGCCCGCGACCGCCTGGAGTCGCGATATGGGCTGCGCATCTCCCGGCGCCTGGAGGAAGAGGTTCTGCCACTCCTGCGTACTCCCGAGACCGGCCATTACCGCCCGTCCGGCCTTCCCTCGTAAACGGCCGCGCTCCCCGACGGGCGCGGTTTCGCCATGCCTCTCGCGGGGCGGGCGCGGCTCTTCCCGCCTGCGTCGCCTGCGCGCGGAACACGGCCCCTCCCGGCGACGCGACCCGGGTCCGCGTTCAGCGAACGTTCCGCGAACGTGCCGCGACGAGCGGCGGACGGCCACCCGCGGCGGCGCCCGGCCCGCCCCCGACGCCGGATGCTTTCGCAGGTCAGGGGGTGTCCGGGCAGGTAAGGAGGGTACAGCCGGGGGGAAGGTCGGCCGCTTGCACTCGGACGGGTAGAGTGCTAAACACGTCGTTGGCACTCTACTGTGGAGAGTGACAATCCCACAGTGTGGGTCGGGGCGATGAGGCCATGCCTCCGGCGGCGGAATGGCAGCCGTCGGGCAGGTCGTCCGTCGCGGGCATCGGCTCGATCCGTAAGGCCACCCTGTTCCGGGAGGACTGGAGCCTATGGCTGCAAAGATGATCTCGTTCGACGAGGATGCCCGGCGCGGCCTCGAGCGCGGTATGAACCAGCTCGCGGACGCCGTCAAGGTCACCCTTGGCCCCAAGGGCCGCAACGTCGTGCTGGAGAAGAAGTGGGGCGCCCCCACGATCACCAACGACGGCGTGTCGATCGCCAAGGAGATCGAGCTGGAGGACCCCTGGGAGAAGATCGGCGCCGAGCTGGTCAAGGAGGTCGCCAAGAAGACCGACGACGTCGCCGGTGACGGCACCACGACCGCCACCGTGCTGGCCCAGGCGCTGGTACGCGAGGGCCTGCGCAACGTCGCGGCCGGTGCCAACCCGATGTCGCTCAAGCGCGGCATCGAGGCCGCGGTCGAGCGGGTCAGCGAGGAGCTGTCCAAGCTGGCCAAGGACGTCGAGACCAAGGAGCAGATCGCCTCCACCGCCTCCATCTCCGCGGGTGACACCCAGATCGGCGAGATGATCGCCGAGGCGATGGACAAGGTCGGCAAGGAAGGCGTCATCACCGTCGAGGAGAGCCAGACCTTCGGCCTGGAGCTGGAGCTCACCGAGGGTATGCGCTTCGACAAGGGCTACATCTCGCACTACTTCGTGACCGACCCCGAGCGGATGGAAGCGGTCCTGGAGGACCCGTACATCCTGATCGTCCAGGGGAAGGTGTCGGCCAACAAGGACCTGCTGCCGGTCCTGGAGTCGGTCATGCAGGCCGGCAAGCCGCTGCTGCTGATCGCCGAGGACGTCGAGGGCGAGGCCCTGGCCACCCTGATCGTCAACAAGATCCGCGGCATCTTCAAGTCGGTGGCGGTCAAGGCCCCCGGCTTCGGCGACCGCCGCAAGGCCATGCTGGGCGACATCGCCACCCTGACCGGCGGCCAGGTCATCAGCGAGGACGTCGGCCTGAAGCTGGAGAACACCACCGTCGACATGCTGGGCCGCGCCCGCAAGGTCGTCGTCTCCAAGGAGGAGACCACGATCGTCGACGGCGCCGGTGACGCCAACGAGATCGCGGGCCGGGTCAACCAGATCCGGGTCGAGATCGACAACACCGACTCCGACTACGACCGCGAGAAGCTGCAGGAGCGGCTGGCCAAGCTGGCCGGCGGCGTGGCGGTCATCAAGGCCGGCGCGGCCACCGAGGTCGAGCTGAAGGAGCGCAAGCACCGCATCGAGGACGCCGTCCGCAACGCGAAGGCGGCCGTCGAGGAGGGCATCGTCCCCGGCGGTGGCGTGGCGCTGCTGCAGGCGGGCGCCAAGGCGTTCGACAAGCTGGAGCTGAACGGCGACGAGGCCACCGGCGCCAACATCGTCAAGCGCGCGCTGGAGGAGCCGCTCAAGCAGATCGCGGTCAACGCCGGCCTCGAGGGCGGCGTCGTGGTCGAGAAGGTCCGCTCGATCGAGCCGGGCCAGGGCCTGAACGCCGCGACCGGCGACTACGTCAACATGTTCGAGGCGGGCATCATCGACCCGGCCAAGGTGACCCGGTCGGCGCTGCAGAACGCCTCGTCCATCGCGGCGCTGTTCCTGACCACCGAGGCCGTCATCGCCGAGAAGCCGGAGAAGGAGAAGGCCCCGGCGGGCATGCCCGACGGCGGCGGCATGGACTTCTGAGTCCGGCTCCGTACGACTCGGTACGCCTGGCAGAGGGGCGGTTCCCCACGGGACCGCCCCTCTTCGCGTGCGCGGGCCGCCCGGCACGGCCCGATTAGTCTTTCCGCGGGAGGTGGGACGGTGGCGGACGCCGAGCACGTGAACATCTGGATGCTGCCCGAACGTCCGGCCCGGGGGCCGCGGCCCGCCTACAGCAGGGCGCAGATCACCGAGGCGGCCGTCCGGATCGCCGACGCCGAGGGACTGGACGCGGCCTCCATGCGCAGGATCGCCGCCGAGATCGGCGCGGGCGCCATGTCGCTGTACCGGTACGTCCCGAGCCGCACCGACCTGATCGAGCTGATGATCGACCACGCCCTCGGCGAGATGGACCTGCCGGAACATCCCTCGGGCGACTGGCGCGCCGACGTCACCCTGCTGGCCGGGCGGCAGCGGGCCATGCTGCTGCGTCATCCCTGGATGCTGGGGCTGCGGCGACGTCCCGGATTCGGGCCCAACCAGCTGCGCCTGATCGAGTTCGGCTGCCGCGCGCTGGACTTCGGCCAGCCCATCGACGACATCCTCGCCGCGTACGCGATGCTCAACGGCTACGTCGAGCAGGCCGTCGCGGAGCAGCTGACCTGGATCGAGGAGCAGCGCCGCACCGGCCTGAGCCGCGAGGACGTGATGGTGCGCAATTCCGCCTACGTCCGCCAGATCCTGGCCAGCGGCGAGTACCCGATGTTCATTCGCATCATCCGCGACGCCGTCCAGCCGCACATGGACGACGACCGGCGCTTCCACTACGGGCTCGACCGCGTCATGGCCTGCATGGCCGCGATCCTCCCCACCGACAACACCACAGGAGCCCCCGCCGACACCCCAGGGGAAAGCACCCGCCCCCCGGACACGGGACCCGACTGAGTTCGAGCGGGGCCGTCCGGCCGGGGACCGGCGGGGGGTGTGGAAGCGGGCGGGGGAGGGCACGTGCTCAGGGGCCGCATTCGGGCCATTGGCACGGTTGAGGTCGCCGGCGCGTTGTCAGGGTGAGGCATTGATGCGTTGACGCGGTCAGACCGGACGCCTTCGGGAGGTGTGGAATGACGGACGCGTTCGGCACGATGCGCCACGTGTACGGTCTCTTCGGCGCGTCCATCCTGCGTGTCGAGCAGCCCAGGCGGCTGCCCGCCGCCAAGTCCCAGTACAGGATCTTCGACGGGCCCGGGACGCTGGTCGCCGAGGCGGAGGAGGAGAACGTCTCCATCCGCCGTCAGGCGTCCCGCGTGCTGTGGGGCGGCTCGGAGGCTTCCGCCCGCACCGTGCGGGTGTCCGACCCGCAGGGCGTGCCGCTCATGGTCATCGACAAGCCCGTGCATTCGCAGAACGCAACCGTGTACGACCCGGACGGCGCGTTCGTCGGCGTGTTCCAGCAGGAAGACCACACCTTCCGCTACGGCCTCCACGACGTCGCCGGACGGCGCGTCGGCGAGCTCAAGGGCAACCGGCTCGGCCGCAGGTTCGCGGTGCTCGACGCCCACGGCGCGCACGTCGCCCAGGTCGACAAGAAGTGGGCCGGCGTCGGCAAGGAGGTCCTGACCACCGCCGACCGCTACACCGTGGAGATCTACCGGTCGCTCCCGTACCCGCTGCGGCACCTCGTCGTCGCGGCCGCCCTCGCGATGGACATGATCCATTACGAGGAGAAGGACTATTTCAACTGACCGCGCCACCCGTGACCGGGGAGCGCGCGGGGCTACCCCGCCGCGCCGACCGCGTCGGTGCCGTAACACGCCTCGGCCCTCGGCGGGGGTTCCCCTCGCCGTCCCGCCTTGGCAGGATCACCCAAGCGCCGCCACGCACCGAACCGGTGCCGGGCCCCGGCCGTACCGCTGTGCGGATCGCGTCGGCGGCGGACGGAGCCGGTCATCGCGGACCGCGCACGCGAACGAGGCCAGGAGGACACGTGAGCGATTTCTTCGGCGCTTCGGTGCTCAGAGTCGAACAGCCTCGCAGAGGCCCGTTCGCCAGATCGAAGTACAAGGTCATGGACGGTGACGGCACGGTGCTGGCCCTCGCCGACGAGACCGGAGCGCGCGGCCGCACCGAGACGCTGCGCACGGTGTTCCCCGGCAAGTCCGAACTGGACGCCCGGGCGGTGCTGCTCAGCACGCCGGACGGGGAACCGCTGCTGATCGTCGACAAGGAGCGCGGCCGGATGCTCACCGCGGTGCGGCGCCCGGAGGGCGAGCTGGTCGGCACGATCCGCACCGAGCGCGTCGGCCGCCTGTACAGGCTCTACGACGGCGACGACAAGCGCATCGGCGAGATCGCGGTGGACGTGGCGCGCAGCAACTTCGTGGTGAGCGACGGCGAGGGCAACCGGGTCGCACGCGTTCGCAAGAAGTGGGCCGGCCTGGCGACGCACCTGCTGACGACGGCCGACAAGTACGACGTGGAGATCCACGACCCTGTTCCGGAGCCGCTGCGGACGTTGGCGGCGACGACGGCGATCGCCATGGACATGACGCTCCACGAGTCCAAGGACATCACCTGACCCGGGACGCCCGGAAACCCCAAGCTTGGTCACCTCGGGCATGGTGCGTCTCTTCCTCGGGCGCCGGCCGGGCGGCTTGAGGTGAGGACTCGGACATGTCCCGTTGATCGAGGTTTGAGCCAGGGGTGCGGCGAGGTAACTAACGGTCGTGCAGGCCATGCCCGAACGTTCGACCGGTTGGTGGATATCACCGGCAATACCGACCATCGCCAACTGCGTGCTGGCCGCACTCTGGGTCTTCTCCACGGCCGGAGGGTGGGCCGTGTCGGCGTTCTGCGGAGACGCCGAGGAACGGGACGGCGCATGCGCGGCCGACGTCGCCATGGCCGAGGTGGCGTCCGTGCCGTTGGCGGTCGTCGCCGCCTTCATCGCGGTGACCGCTTGGGCGGTGCCGGCGGTCCGCCGCAGGTACGACCGGCTCGACGGGCTTCTCACCGTCGCGGCCCTCGTCTGGGTGGCGGCCGAGGGGGTTCTCTTCGTCGGCGGGTACGTGGCCAAACCGTGACCACCGCGATCTGTGGGCATTCGTACTGGTAGGAGCCGCGGACGCCCGACACGTGCGGGGCGTGTGCGCCAGCCGGTTTGACGAGGGCCCCTCGTGGGCATACTGTTCTCTTCGCCCCACGGGGAAACGAACGCCAAGGGCGGTCGGCCCGGGGGTATCCACCACCGTTCTCCACAGCGGAGCGGCGTACGCCGCCTCCGTCGTGTGTGCGCGTGTGGCGGCATCGGAAACAGCGCGATTTTGACAATCGGGCCGGATCTGATGAAATAGCACGGCCGCCCGGAAGTCGCCGCGAAAGTAGCGCCGGAAGGGCGGATACCGGAAAAGAACGGGAAATTGACAGCCCGATCGGATCTGGTAAATTAGAAGAGTCGCCCCGGGGGCGGGAAACGCGAAAGCGGGA
>NZ_BAAAZG010000006.1:199461-312777 GCF_039536785.1 Actinomadura miaoliensis | reverse complement strand
GACTCCCTGGCGCGCCCAGCCCCGGAACCGGTCGTAGATCGTCGACCAGTTGCCGTAAGTCGCCGGCACGTCCCGCCACGGGCTGCCGGTCCGGAACCTCCACATCACCGCGTTGAACTGGGCGCGCAGGTCAGGGATCGGCCCGGACGCCCCCAGCGGCAGATGCGGCTCGATCAGTTCCCATTCGGTATCGGTCACGTCACCGCGCGTCATACAACGGTGATAGTGCCTGCTCCCGCTCCGGCGCGGGCAGAGTCACTCGACTGTGACTGATCTGGACTACGAACAGGCCCTAGCCGGCCGCCTCACACGACCCGATCGTCATCGGTGACATGGGGTGAGGTCGGACTGGTGACACTTCGGTGAGGGCGCGGTGCTGCGCCGTGGCCGGCCTGCCGTTGCGTTCCCTGCGTATCGCCGTGGCCGTGGGAGGCCGCACTGATCGCGATCTCCCGTCGCGCGACCGATTCCTTTTTCGCGGAGTCTCCGTCACATGGTCAGGAACGCGACAGAACACCTGACACGGAGCAGCTCTCATGACAGTGAACAGCCGGCAGGCGACGGTCATCTCCCGGGACGGCACCGCCATCGCCTTCGAGCGTTCGGGCACCGGGCCCGCGATCATCCTTGTGGCGTCGGCACTGGCCGACCGGTCCGACACCGCCAAGCTGGCCCGGCTCCTCGCGCCGCACTTCACCGTGATCAACTACGACCGGCGGGGCCGGGGCGCCAGCGGCGACGCGGCGGACTACGCGGTCGAGCGAGAGATCGACGACATCGCCGCACTGATCGACCACGCGGGCGGTTCGGCGTCGCTCTTCGGCAGTTCGTCCGGGGCCGTCCTGGCGCTGCGCGCCGCGGCCGCGGGAGTGAACGTCGAGCGGCTGGCGCTGTACGAGCCGCCCTTCGTGGTCGGCCACGACGGCTTCGGGCCGCCCGCGGACTTCGCCCGGAACGTCACCTCGCTGCTCGCCAGGGGGCGCCGGGGTGAGGCGGTCAAGTACTTCATGACCGAGGCCCAGGGCATGCCCGCGTTCATGGTGACCATGATGCGGCTCGTCCCGGGGCCGTGGTCGAAGCTCAAGGCCATGGCGCACACGCTGCCCTACGACATCGCGGTGATGGGCGACACGCAGCGGGGTGAGCCGCTGGACGCCGAACCGTGGTCGAGGGTGACCGCGCCGTCGCTCGTCCTGACTGGCGGCAAGAGCCCGGCCGGGTTCCACGACGCCGCACGGGCGCTGGCCGGGATCCTGCCCGACTGCCGGCACCGCACCTTGCCGGGCCTCAACCACGGTGCCGTGGTCATGGCCCCCAAGAGGATCGCTCCCGTGCTCATTGAGTTCCTGGCTGCCGACGGTCACCCGGTTCCCGATCGGAACGGGCACGGCGGCACCCATCGGTAGGGCTCTGAACTTGGTGCGACCACTGGGCGGCGGGCTCGGGACGGCACGCGGCCGAGCCGAGCCGAGCCGGGCGGGCGGGGGCTCGACCGATCGCGTCAGTCGGGGTTCGGCTCGGCGCTCGCCCGTTCGGGGGCGAGGTCGTCCTGGGTCGCCGCCCAGCTCGCCAGCAGGCGCAGGCCGTCCGCGGTCGGTGACTCGGGGGCGGCGGTGTAGACGATCAGGGTGAGGCCGGGGTCGGAGGGGAACTCCATGGCCTCGAAGTCCAGCTCCAGGTCGCCGACGACGGGGTGGTGCAGCCTCTTGCTTCCGGTGCGGTGGAAGCGGACGTTGTGCGTCGCCCAGCGCTGCCGGAACACCTCGCTGCGGGTGGACAGCTCGCCGATCAGCACCATGAGGGCCTTGTCGTGCGGGTTCCTGCCCGCCTCCAGGCGCAGGACGGCGGCGATGTCGTCGGCCGAGCGGTCCCAGTCGACGAAGAAGTCCCTGGACGCCGGGTCGAGGTAGACGAACCGCGCGCTGTTCGCCAGCCGCCGGGGGTCGGCGAACATGGGGGCGTACAGGGCGCGGGCCATCCGGTTCGCGGCCAGGAGATCGTAACGGCCGTTGCGCACCCAGGCGGGAGCGTCGGTGATCGCGTCGAGGATGCGCCGCATGGGGGGACGTACGCGCGGCGCGGCCGGACGCCGGCGGCGGGAGACGGGGCTCGCGTTCGCCTTGCGGGCGAGCGCGTACAGGTGGTCCCGCTCGGCCTCGTCGAGCTGGAGGGCGCGGGCGACGCCTTCGAGCACGCTGTCGGACACCCCGGTGAGGTTTCCGCGCTCCATGCGCACGTAATAGTCGACGCTTACTCCGGCGAGCATCGCGGTCTCCTCCCGGCGCAGCCCCTTGACGCGGCGGACGCCGCCATAGACGGCCAGGCCCGCCTGCTCCGGGGTGATGCGCGCCCGGCGGGAGCTGAGGAACTCGCGGATCTCGGCTCGGACATCCATACCGACCACGTTATGCGCGGCGATCGTGACCTGGGAGGTACTGCCGTTCCCCCCGAACGACGGGGACACCGTCAACGAGCACCAGGAGCGTCACCAGACGAGCGACTTCCCGGTACGACGCCGACGGCACGATCGGCGACGGCGCGGTGGGCCTGCCCCCTGGCCGCGGGTGCGACACTTCCGCGCACGTCCCCCGATGAGAGGAACAACGGTGGGCACGTGGGGCACGGGGCCGTTCGACAGCGACTACGCGGCCGACTTCGTGGATCGGCTGGACGCCGCCGACGCCGATGCCCGGCTGGAGCTGGTGAGCAGCACGCTCCACGGCATGGCGCAGGCCACAGGGCCCATCCACGACGGTGCCGAGGGGGTCGCGGCAGCGGCCGTGGTCGCCGGACGATGTCCCGGCGGCGAGCGATACGCCGCTATGGAGGGCTTCCCGACGCGGCCGCTGCCGAAGATCCCCGCCACGCTGCGCGAGGTGGCGGCCGCGGCTTTGGAGCGTGCGCTCGCTCCCGAGTCCGCGATGAGCTTCGGGTGGGTCACCCCTGAGGACGCCGCCGCGTGGCAGGCGGAGGTCGAGCGGATCCGCGCCGTCCTGCTTCCGGCGGAGGGCGACGCCGGACACGGCTAGGACGCATGGCCGTCAGGGAGCCGCCCGTGTCTTCTCTGACCGGGTCGGGCGGGAGGCGGCCGTCCGACGTCGCGGTGGCGACCACCAGGACGGGGCCGCGGGCGGTGAGGTGGGTGGGTGGTGTCAGGCTTGCGTCCGGCCGGGGGTCTCGGCGCGTTGTTTGATCTCGGCCAGGGTGGCGGTGATGCTCTCCTTGAGCTGGCGCATCCGGACGAGGACGATCTGCTGTTCCTGCTCGGGCATCCGGTCGATCAGCACGGACAGGTTGGAGCGGGCGGGGCCCAACTGCATCCACTGGCTCAACCGCGTACCGCCGTCCTGCGGCCGGAGGGTGAACCGCCAGGTCGCGACCGGATGCTCCGGGTTCTCCACCGCCCAGGCGAACACCCGAGGCGGCTCGAACTCCACGATGTGCGAGGTGGTCTCCCATTCGCCGACGGCCTCGTGCCTGTTGCGGCCGACGAAGCGGGCGCCGAGGGCGGGGCCCGAGGCGTCGTCCAGCCAGCGCACCGACTGCAGTTCGGTGCTCATGCTCGGCATCAGCTCGACGTCCGACACGAAGGTCCAGACCCGCTCGGGCGGGGCGTCGACCCATGTGTCCCCCTCGACGGTCGGTCTGTCCGCGTACCGCGCCCCGGTCCACTCCACCGTCGCTCACTCTCCTCCACATGGCCCGTGGCGGCGAGAGTCGCGTAGATAGAGCGACATGTCAAGAATGTCCGAAGGGCCGCCGCGAACGCCGCGGACGTCGGGGCGCGCGAGGAGTCCGGACGGTCGGCGGTGTCCCGAACCGAGGTTCGGTTGCACGTCGCCGGGTGGCCGGGCTGAGCGTCCGGCCGATACTTGCCCGCGGGCATGCCCCGCGCCCCCGCTGTACGCCCAGGTGACGCTGCCCGGCTGCGGCCACAGGACGCAGCAGGGAAGCCCCGCCGAAGTCAACACCGCGCTGCTCGACTTCCTCGCCCAACCCCCCGCGCGGAGGTCACGCAGGCCCGGAAGCGGGGCGTAGCAGGGCCTCCTGGGCGACGGAGGCGACGACCGTGCCGTCGACGGTCCGTATCGAGCCCTGGGCAGGCCTCGGCTGCCGACGTGGGCGACGGGGCGCATCGAGTACAGGAGCCACTGGTCGACGCGTGGCGGGCGGTGGAACCAGATCGAGTGGTCGAGGCTGACCCGCAGGCCGTGGCGCGTCTCCGGGCCGGGGGCGCGGGCCGCGCGTACGACGGCGATGTCCGACAGGTAGGCGAGCAGGCACGCGTGCGACGCGGTGTCCGGGCCGACCGGCATGGTCACCCGCATCCAGAAGGGATGCGACACCGGGAACGCGCCGGGGCGCGACGGAATGACCGGGCGGATGTCGACCGGCTGGTCGTCGCCGAACAGCAGGGGCAACCGCACCGGGCGCAGGTCGTGCGGGGGCGGCACGGACGGCGGGGCGGGCGCCTGCCAGTCCTCGCCGGGTTCGGGGTCCTGGAAGGAGGTGATCATTTCGAAGATCGGCTTGCCTTCCTGGCGGGCGGTCACGCTCCGGGTGGAGAACGCGCGTCCGTCCCGTGTCCTGGTCACCTCGAACCGCACGGGGTCCGCCGGGAGGCCGGGCCGGATGAAGTAGGCGTGCAGGGAGTGCACGGGTCTGGGGCCGTCGATGGTGAGGCCCGCCGCGCGGAGGGCCTGCGCCACGACCTGGCCGCCGAAGAGCCGCCCTCGCCCGGGGCCCCGCGGGGCGGCGACGAACAGGTCGCCGTCCAGTCGTTCCAGGTGGAGGGGGTTCCACAGCGGTGACGCGTCGCTCACGGGCACCTCTCATCCGGGCGGTGGCGCCGCCGGGGACGGCGCCGACCAGTCGAGTGTCGCCGATCTCCACCCGGGCGGCCATCGTGCCCCCTACGCCCCGGGGCGTAGGGGGCGGTGGGAGAAGCGGATCGTGCCGTCGTCGACGTGCTCGGTCTTCACCGCGCTCCGCCGGTGGCGGTGGCCGTGGTGGACGGCACCGTCCGGGGCCCGCGCCGGCGTACGACCGCCTGGCCGCCCTTGGCCGGGGCGTTGGCGATTCCCCGCGAGTGCCGTCGCTCGTCCGGGGCGACCGTCGGTATCAGGGTGAAGTCGCGCAGCATGGTGCGCAGGACGACGTTCATCTCCATGGTCGCGAACGCCGCGCCGATGCAGCGCCGCCTGCCGCCGCCGAACGGGATCCACTCGTACAGGTCCGGCCGGGCGTCCAGGAAGCGGGACGGGTCGAAGGCGCGGGCGTCGGGGAACAGCGACTCGTCCTCGTGGATCAGGGAGATGCCGACCAGCACCGTGTAGCCCTTCGGCAGCGTCCATCGTCCGAGCCGGAAGCCGTCGGCCAGCACCTTGCGTCCCACGACGTCGATGACGGGACGGGTGCGCTGCACCTCGGTGATCGTCGCCTCGCGCAACGCGCCGCCGCCCGCGTCCACCTCCGCGACGAGGTCGCGCAGCACCTCGGGGTGGCGGCGGAGCCGTTCGACCGCCCAGGCGAGGGTCGTCGCGGTCGTCTCGTGCCCGGCGGTGAGCAGGGTGAGCAGCTGGTCGGCGATCTGGCCGCGGCTCATCGGCGAGCCGTCGTCGTAGCGGCTGCGCAGCAGCAGCGCCAGGACGTCGTCGCGTCCGTCGAGGTCCTCCCCCGCCGCCTTGTCGATCAGCCGGTCGACGATCGCGTCGTACCGGCGGCGGGCGATCAGGAACCGGCCCCACGGGCTCCACCGCCCGAGGTCGGTCCGCGGGACCGGCAGCACGGCCAGCCGGGAGCCGTAGGCGACCCACGGCGGCAGCAGCGCGCGCAGTTCGGCCAGCTCGGCGCCGTCGGCGCCGAACACCGCGCGCAGGATGGCGTTCAGCGTGATCCGCATCATCGACGGCAGCGTGGCGAACGGCCGGGCCTGCGGCCAGGACGCCAGCTCGCGCACCGTCTCCTCTTCGATGATCTTCTCGTAGGCCGCGAGCCGGCGGCCGTGGAAGGGCGGGACGAGCAGCTTGCGCTGCCGGTGGTGCTCCTCCCCCGTCAGGGCGAACAGCGAGCCGGGGCCGAGCACCCGGCCGAGATTGGGCTCCAGGTTCTCGACGAGGTCGGGACCGGCCGTGAACAGCTGCTTGATCTCGGCGGCGTCGCTGATGACCATGGCCCGGCCGAAGATGGGCACGTTGACGGTGAAGGCGTCCCCGTAGCGGGCGTGCAGCCTGCGCATCGCCCGCGCCCGGCTGGTCAGCGCGAACGCGCCCTGCAGGAAGCGGGGGGTCGGAGGGCCCGGGGGAAGCGTCACGGTCGTCATGGAGGAGCACCCCTCTCGGCGTGGTACGTGACCGTACCAGGCACGGTACGCCGACGTACCATCTCCTTCAAGGCGAGCCGCGACGGGAGGTATAGCGTGACGACTGTGCGGTCCCTGCATGATCGAGAGGCGGTGCCGGCCGCCGCCGACGACACCGGCGGGTTCCGGCAGCGGCTGCTCGACGGGCTCGCCGCGTCCATCGCGGAGAAGGGCTACCGCGGCACCACGGTCGCCGACATCGTGCGCCGGGCGCGCACCTCGCGGCGCACCTTCTACGAGCACTTCGCGAGCAAGGAGGAGTGCTTCATCGTGCTCCTCACCGCCGCCAACGCCGAGATGATCCGCCGCGTCTCCGCCGCCGTCGACCAGACCGCCCCCTGGACGACCCAGGTCCGGCAGGCGATCGAGGCCTGGATCGCCTGCGTCGAGTCGGAACCGGCGATCATGCTGAGCTGGATCCGGGACGTGCCGTCCCTCGGCGACGCGGCGCGCCGCCTGCAACGCGAGGTGATGGAGGCGTTCGTCTCGGTGATCCAGACGTTCTGCGACACCGAGGAGTGGCGCGCCGCGGGCGTCGGCCCGGTGTCGCGGCAGGTCGTCATCATGCTGCTCGGCGGCCTGCGCGAGCTGACCGCGACCACCGTCGAGGACGGCGGCCGCGTCGGCGACTTCACCGAGGTCGCGGTCCAGTCCTCGATCGCCCTGCTCGGGCCGCGCGCCGAGGCGTGACCCGCGGCGGCGGCCCGCCCGAGGCGCGAGGAACGCGCGCGAGGCCCGCCCGAATATCCCGGTGAACCCGACCTGGTTTTTTGACACCCAGTGCCATTAGAGTGTTGATCATCATCGGTCCGACGTTCCAGGGGAGTCTTCTGTCCCCCACGGACGTCCGCCCTGGATCGCCGGTCCGGACAGCTCCGGCCAACGTGGAGGCATCCATGGGACGTTTGACGGGCAAGGTCGCTTTCATCACCGGCGCCGCACGGGGCCAGGGCCGCGCGGAGGCCGTCCGGCTCGCCGCCGAGGGCGCGGACATCATCGCGATCGACCTCCTCGAGACCCCCAGCCCGCACGTCTCGTACGCCCCGGCGACGCAGGCCGACCTGGACGAGACCGTCAAGCTCGTGCGGGAGCAGGGGCGGCGGATCGTGGCCCGCAAGGCGGACGTGCGCAGGCTGGACGAACTGCAGGCGGCGGTCTCCGAGGGCGTCGCCCGGCTCGGCCGGCTCGACATCGTGGTGGCCAACGCCGGCATCGTGAACTACGGCCGCACCTGGGAGCTGACCGAAGAGCAGTGGGACGACGTCGTCGACATCAACCTCACGGGGGTGTGGAAGACGGTCAAGGCCACGGTGCCGACGCTCATCGAACAGGGCCAGGGCGGCTCGATCATCATCACCAGCTCGGTGGCCGGCCTGAAGGGGCTGCCGTTCCTCGCCCACTACGCCAGCTCCAAGCACGGCGTCGTCGGCCTGGCCAAGGTCCTCGCCAACGAGCTGGGCGAGCACGACATCAGGGTCAACACGATCCACCCGCACGGCGTGCGGACCGGCATGAACGACGGGTCCATGCAGGGGCTCCTGGACGCGTCCCCCAACCTCGGCCCCATCTACATGTCGACGCTGCCCTACGAGGCGGTCGAACCGGAGGACATCGCCAACATGGTCGCCTTCCTGGCCTCCGACGAGGGCAAGTACATCACCGGCAGCCAGTTGCGCGTCGACCTGGGCGCCATCAACCGGTAGGCCCGCCCCGCCCGGCGGCGGCGCCGGGCAGGACGCCCCTACGAGAGGTGGTCGATGACCGCCGCGGTGACCTCGGCGGTCTTGGCGCCGCCGCCCAGGTCGGGGGTGAGGACGCCCGCCGCGGTGGTGGCCTCGATCGCCCTGTTGAGCCGGGCCGCCTCGTCCGGGAGGCCCAGGTGGTCGAGCATGAGGGCGGCGCTGCCGATGGCCCCGATGGGGTTGGCCACGCCCTGACCGGCGATGTCGGGGGCGGATCCGTGCACCGGCTCGAACATGCTGGGGAAGCGGCGCTCGGGGTTGAGGTTGGCGCTGGTGGCGAGGCCGAGGCTGCCGGCCATGGCGCTGCCCAGGTCGGACAGGATGTCGGCGTGCAGGTTGGACGCCACGACCACCGACAGGTCCTCGGGGCGCAGGACGAACTTGGCGGACATCGCGTCGACCAGCACGCTCTCGGTCTCGACGTCCGGGTAGTCGGCCGCGACCCGGGCGAACACCTCGTCCCACAGCACCATCCCGTACTGCTGGGCGTTGCTCTTGGTGACGCTGGAGACCTTGCGGCGGGCGCGGGTGCGGGCGAGGTCGAAGGCGAACCGGATGATGCGCTCGCACCCGGCCTCGGTGAACAACGCCGACTGGACCGCCACCTCGCTGCCCGGGCCGCGGGCGGACAGGTTCCGGCCACCGAGGCCGGAGTACTCGCCCTCGCTGTTCTCGCGGACGACCACCCAGTCGAGTTCGGTGTGGTCGGCCTTGCGCAGCGGGCTGACCACGCCGGGGAGGAAGTGCACCGGACGCACGTTGGCCCACTGGTCGAAGCCCTGGCAGATTTTCAGCCGCAGGCCCCACAGGCTGATGTGGTCGGGCACGCTCGGCCAGCCGACGGCGCCGAAGTAGATCGCGTCGAAGCCCTTGAGGGTCTCCAGGCCGTCCTCGTCCATCATCCGGCCGGTGCGTGCGTAGTGGTCGCATCCCCAGGGGAACTCGGTCCACTCGAAGGCGAACGCGCCGTGCGAGGCGGCGGCGAGCGCGTCCAGGACGGCGCGGCCCGCGGCGACGACCTCGGCGCCCACACCGTCGGCGGGGATGGCGGCGATCCGGAACGTGTGCTGGGACGTCACTGGCACTCCTCGAAGGGGGATCGTCGGGCTCGCGCCGACGCGGAAAGGACGCGTCGAGTGAAACGCGGCGCGGCCGTACCCGTCCAAGACCGGCTGCCGATGCAGCCGATAGGCGCTGCCTATGTCTCAACCTCGGGCAATAGGCCGGCGTCCGGCGGCGTGTACGCGCGGGCGGTGCCGAGGAACGCCGCAGCCGCCGGGCTCAGCGGCGCGGAGCGGCTGAGCAGGGAGATCCGCAGGAACGCCGGCGGGTCCAGCGTGGCCACGCGCGCTCCGGCGCTGCGCGCGAGCGGTGCCCAGGCGGCGGGCAGCACCGCCAGGCCCACCTCGCGCAGCACCAGCGGCAGGATCGAGGTGCGGTGGGCGACCTCGGCGACGATGTGCAGGTCGGTGCCGGAGGCCATGATCTCGTCGACGATCTGACGCATGCGGCTGCCGCGCGGCGACACGATCATCCGCGCGCCCGCCAGCGCCGTCCGCGGCACGGGATCACCGGCGGGGAAGGGCCCGCCGGCCGCGCCCACCAGGATGAACGCCTGGTCCCCGAGCGGCAGCACGTCCAGCCCGGGCGGCGGCGTCCACTCGGCCGACCCGACGAGCCCGAGCTCGCAGGAGCCGTCGCGCACCTTCTGCGCGACCTCGTCGGGGGTGAAGGCGGCCTCGGCGCTCAGGGTGATGCCCGGATGGCGTTCGCTGAACGCGCGGGTCAGCGCGCCCAGCGGCTCGATGCCGGGCGACGGCATGGTCACCAGCTCGACCCGGCCCCGCCGCAGCCCCTTCATCGACTCCATCGCGGCGCGGGCGGTGCTGAGGTCCCGCATCACCTGGCGGGCGTGGCCGGCCAGCTCGCGCCCGGCGTCGCTGACCACGACCCCGCGGCCGGTCCGGTGGAACAGCAGGACGCCGAGCTCGCGCTCCAGCTGCGCGATGGCCTGCGACAGCGAGGGCTGCGCGATCAGCAGGTGCTCGGCGGCGCGGCCGAACCCGCCGTGGTCGACGATGGCCAGGAAGTATTCGAGCTGTCGGGCGTCCATCGTGCCTCCTCGGAGCGGAGCGACTCATAGGCGGAACCTATAGGGGGCGTAGGAAGCCGGTCTTTGACGAATGGCTGTGACAGCGGTCACCGTGGGCGCACCGTCCACCCCCCTGCTCGGACCGAACGGTATTCGTCCCGGTCGCCACCCCCCTCCAGGAGGTCTGATGAGCCAGCCCGAGAACGCCGCCCACGTGCCGCGCCGCACGTCCGGGCCCTGGTACCGGCAGCTGTACGTGCACGTCCTGATCGCGATCGTCATCGGCATCGTGCTCGGCTGGCGGTGGCCGGACCTCGGCCAGGCCATGGAGCCGATCGGGACGACCTTCATCACCGCGATGAAGATGCTCATCGGCCCCATCGTCTTCCTGACGATCATCGGTGGCATCGGCGGCGTGGCGGACCTGAAGAAGGTCGGCGTGACCGGGCTCAAGGCGCTCGGCTACTTCCAGGTGGGCACCATCATCGCCCTGCTCACCGGGCTCGTGGCGATCAACGTCTTCCGGCTCGGGGAGGGCGTGCACGCCGACCCCGCGAAGATCACCACCACCGAGACGGCTCAGCAGTACATCAGGACGGGCGAGTCCCAGCACTGGTGGGAGTTCCTCACCGGCCTCGTTCCCGACAGCTTCTTCGGCGCGTTCGTCGAGGGCGACATCCTCCAGGTCATCTTCCTCGCCGTGCTGTTCGGCATCGCCCTGAAGTCCGTCGGCCCGGTGGGCGAGCCCATCATCGACGGGGTCAGGCGGCTGACCGAGGTCGTGTTCAAGGTCCTGGGCCTGGTCATGAAGGCCGCCCCGCTGGGCGCCTTCGGCGCCATGGCCTACGCCATCGGCAAGTTCGGCCTGTCCACCCTCACCAGCCTCGGCTCACTGATCGCGCTGTTCTACGCGACCTCGATCCTGTTCGTCGTCGTCGTGCTGGGCGGCGTGCTCGCGGCGTACGTCCGGCTGAACATCTTCCAGCTCTTCCGCTACCTCAAGGAGGAGTTCTTCCTCATCCTGGGCACCTCCACCGCCGAGCCCGCCCTGCCCGGCCTCATGCGCAAGCTGACGTTCATGGGCGCCGACCGCACGACCGTGGGCCTGGTGGTGCCGACCGGCTACAGCTTCAACCTCGACGGCGCCGCCATCTACCTGTCCCTGGCCACCCTGTACATCGCCCAGGCCACCGACACGCCCCTGACCGTCGGCCAGCAGCTCGGGCTGCTCGCGGTGATGCTGCTGACCTCCAAGGGGGCGGCCGGCGTCGCGGGCGGCGGGTTCATCGCCCTCACCGCGACCCTCTCCACCGTCGGCACCGTCCCGGCCGCCGGGATCATGCTCATCTTCGGCATCGACAAGTTCATGTCCGAGTGCCGCGCCCTGGTCAACTTCTACGGCAACGCGGTCGCCACCCTCTTCGTCGCCAAGTGGAGCAACGCCCTGGACCTGGACCGCGCCCGGAAGGTCCTCTCCGGACAGCTCACCCCGGCCGCGGAACCCGAGAGCCCGGAAGAGGTCCCCGCCGGCACGCCCGACCCCGTACGGCACGCCGAGATGGAGAAGGTGGACGGCCTCAAATAATCATCCGCTCGATTATTTTGCCCGGGCGACGTTTCCGTGGCTGCCGCACCGGAAATTCATCAGGAGATGAATAACGTGGGCGGCCGCCCACGGGAAGGGAGTGGCGGGATGCGCAGGCAGACGGCGGCGCTGGGCAGCGCCGTGTTCCTGGTCGTCGCGCCGGGCACGGTGGCGGGCCTGGTGCCATGGCTGCTGACCAGGTGGGACAGCGGCGATCCGGCAGGACACTGGGTGTGGGCGCGCGGGGTGGGCGGGGTGCTGATCGCCGCGGGCACCCTCGCCTTGCTGGACGCCTTCACCCGCTTCGCCCGGGAGGGCCGCGGTACGCCCATACCGGCGGCGCCGCCCGAGGACCTCGTGGTGACCGGGCTCTACAGGTACGTCCGGAACCCCATGTACGTGGCGATCCTGGCCATCATCCTGGGGCAGTCCCTGCTCCTGTGGCGGCCCGTGCTGCTCGCCTACGCCGTACTGGTCTGGGCCGTGCCCGCGGCGTTCGTTCGCTGGTACGAAGAACCGAGTCTGGCCCGCCGGTTCGGTGCTCAGTACGACGCCTACAAGCGCGCCGTCCCGGCGTGGTGGCCGCGGCTGCGTCCCTGGCGGCCGACGCACGGAACCGGCAGGTGAGATCCTCGCGGTAAGGCCGGGGACGCGTTCGGCGCCCCGGCCTTACCGGGCCGTCGGCCTGGTCAGTGCGGGTCGGTGCGGCCGAAGACGGCGCGGACGAACAGTTCGGTGTGCCGGGCGGCGCGTTCCCTGGCCGTCGCGCGCTGCTCGGGCGTGGCGTCGGCGTGCAGCCACAGGACCCGGGCCTGCCCGACCGGGGCGAGCAGCGCGTACGCCAGGTCGAACGGGGCGCCGAGGTCGGCGGAGACGGCCCCGGCGCGGATCCACCGGGTGAAGAAGGCGGCCACCCGCTCCATCGCGTCGTCGAGGTTCGCGGCCATCGCCGGATCGTGCACCAGCCCGTCGCGGACCATCAGGCTGGTCAGCAGGCGGCCGTCAGGGGTGTCCCACCTGTCCACGACCCGCCGGACCAGTTCGCGGACGAACCCGGGCGGGTCGCGGTCGGCCAGCGCGGGGTCGATGTCGGCCAGCACGCCGGCCACCCCCTGCGGCCCCAGCCGGCCGAGGGCGGCCTCGAAGATGGCCTGCTTGCTGGGGAAGTGCGCGTAGAGCACGCTCTCGCTCAGCCCCACCTCGCGGGCGATCGCCCGGATCGAGGTGCCCGCGAACCCCTTCTGCGCGAACAGCCGCAGCGCCGCCTCCACCAGCGCCGCCTTGGTGTCCCCGGCCTCGGACTTGGGGGGACGTCCCGGCCCGCGGCGGGCCGGTCCGCTCATCGTCGCCACAGTTCCGTAACCTCCCCCCGTATCCAAGCACGCGCCCGGCGCCGGCCGTGCGGTGACGGGCCCGGCGGCCGCGGCCAGTGACGCGACGCCGGGCGGCCGTCCCTCCAGGCAGCGTCAGTGGCTCAACGCCGGGGACGCCGCCGCGCCCAAACCTCGCCGCCGTGCGGCCGGGACCGCGAGGAGCACGATGCCCAGCAGCCCCCACACCGCCAGCACCAGGTACGGACCGCCGACCGCGTTGCCGTCGAAGTAGACGGTGTTGCGGGTGATGTCGATGCCCGCCGCGGCCGGGAGCAACTGCCCGATCGCCCCGTACCACTCGGGGACGAAGTGCGGGCCGATCGGCCCGCCGCCGGCCGGGACCCCGATCGGCACGAACAGCAGTGCCGTCAGCGCCGCTCCGGGCGGGCCGATCAGGCGCAGCGCGCCCGCCGTGACACTGCTGATCACGAACGCCAGCACCGCGCCGATCCCCCACAGCTCCCAGGGCGCGCCGGTGAGCGAGCCGGTCAGCCCGGCCGCCACCCAGGCGTTGGCGCCGCCCAGCACCACGGCCCCGGCGGTGACCGCCGCCAGCCGCGGCCACGCGGGCAGCCAGGGCGCGGCCACCGCCAGCAGGATCGCCAGCGCGATGGCGGGGATGGTGAGCGTGATGACGAAGAACATCGAGGAGATGCCGTTGCCGTCGTCACGCGGCAGCGGCCGCAGGTCCTCCACCGTGAGCCGCCGCCCGCCCGCCTGGCTGACGGCCTGGAAGCCCTGGGTGAGGATGGAGCTGGACATCCGCCCGGACGCGGACGCGATGAGCAGCCTGTTGCCGCCGGGCCCGGGGACGAACACCGCGTCCACCTCGCGCTCCAGCAGCGCCTGCCGCGCCGCCCCCTCGTCGCGGTAGGTCTTCGGCTCGAACGCGCCCTCCGTGCGCTGCCGCATCGCCTTCGCGACCGCGGCGGCGTCGCCCTGAACGACGACCGCGACCGGCACGTCGCGCGGTTCCGGACGGTGCAGCGCGCCCAGGAACGACCAGGCGAACAACATCCCGATCAGCGTCGTCACCACGATGACGGCGATCGGCCTCCTCCGGTCGTGCGCCCCGTGCGATCCCCCGGCGCCACCTCCTGTCTCCGCTCTCGTCCCGGTTCCCGTGTCCCGCTCTGCCATGACGTCCTCCACGCCTGTGTGGTCCGAGGCTCATAAAATAATCAGTCGCTCGATTATTTTCTAGCCCCAGTCCCCGAAGTCGCGTGAGCAGGGGAAACGTCTTGACGGCTCTGCTATTCACTCGGTGTATACCTCGGGTGTATAGTCGCGGGCATGTCGACACCGCAGATCCTGCTGGCGCTGCTCGCCGAGCGACCCAAGCACGGATACGAACTCAAGCGGGAACACGACGAGCGACTGCCGGGAGCCAAGCCACTGCCGTACGGCCAGGTCTATTCGACGCTGCAGCGGCTGGAACGGGACGGGTTCGTGGCCGTCGCCGAGGTCGTCCAGGAGGGCGGGCCCGAGCGCACGGTCTACGAGCTGACGGCGAAGGGCACCGAGCGGATGCGGGCCTGGCTCGCCGAGACCGAACCGCCCCTCCCCTACGTCGGCGGCGCCCTGTTCAGCCGGGTCGTCATGGCACTGGTGGCGGGCGGCGACGCGCGCGCCGGGCTGGACCGGCAGCGCGCCGCCCACCTGGAGCGGATGCGCGAGCTGACCCGCGCCAAGACGGCCCCCGGCGCGTCCGCCGCCGAGGTGCTCGCCGCCGACTACGCCCTGCTGCACCTGGACGCCGACCTGCGGTGGATGGAACTGGCCGTGCACCGCCTGGCCGACCTGACCAAGGAGATCAGCCGATGAGTCCGCTTCTGCACGCCCGCGACGTCACCAAGACGTTCGGCCGCACCCAGGCGCTGCGCGGCGCGTCCCTGACGATCGAGGCCGGGGAGGTCGTGGCGATCTCCGGTCCGAGCGGCTCGGGCAAGAGCACCCTGCTGCACTGCCTGGCCGGAATCGTCACCCCCGACGAGGGCGAGATCCACTACGGCGAGACCCGCCTGGACGAGCTGGACGAGGACGCCCGCACCCGCCTGCGGCGCGAGGCGTTCGGCATCGTGTTCCAGTTCGGCGGGCTGGTGCCGGAGCTGACCGCCGAGGAGAACGTGGCGGTGTCGCTGATGTTCGGCGGGGCCGGCCGCGCGGAGGCGTCCGAGACCGCGCGGGAATGGCTGGACCGCGTCGGCGTGGGCGACTGCGCGTCGCTGCGGCCCGGTGAGCTGTCGGGCGGCCAGGCGCAGCGGGTCGCCCTGGCCCGGGCGCTGGCCACCGAGCCCACGGTCGTCTTCGCCGACGAGCCCACCGGCGCGCTCGACAGCGTCGCGGGCGAGGAGGTGCTCGGCCTGCTGCTCGGGGTGGCCCGCGAGCGCGGCGCCACCGTCGTCCTGGTCACCCACGACAACCGGATCGCCGCGTTCGCCGACCGCGAGGTCGTGGTGCGCGACGGCGTGGTGACCGAGGTCCCGGCGGTGACCCGATGACCCGGGGCGAAAGGCGCATGCTGCTCGACGTCACCGCGATGCTGGCGCGCGGCACCTCCCGCGCCGAACGGCGGCGGCGCCGGCTGCTGACCTGCTGCGCCGCCCTGGCCACGTTCTTCCTGCTCGGCGCGGTGAACCTGCTGCTGATCCGGGGCACCACCTACACCGCGTGGGCGGGGCTGGTCAGCGAGGCGGGGCTGCGGCCGGGCACCGCGCTGGCGCTGGCGCTGCTCGTCGTCCCGGTGCTGGCGCTGCTGCACCAGAGCGGACGGGTCGCCCAGGCCACCCAGGAGCGGCGGCTGGCGGCGCTGCGGCTGGCCGGCGCCACACCGAGGGACGTCAGGCGGCTGGCGGCGGTCGAGGCGGCCCGCATCGGCACGGCGGGGGCGGTCATCGGGGGCATCGCCTACGTGTGCGCGCAGCGGGCGGCGATGGCCGCCCTGGGGGTGCGCGACACGGGGCGGTACGCGATCGCGCCCTGGGTGGTTCCGCTCGTTCTCGTCCTGGTGGTGGCGGCCGCGGCTGCCGTCAGCCTGCTGGTGTCCCGCCACGTCGTCACCTCGCCGCTGCGCGTCGCCCGGCGCGGCGCCCGTCCCCATCCGGCCCGCGCCACGATGATCCCGCTGCCCATCGGCATGCTGCTCATGGTCGTGGGCGCGCTCACCAATTCGATCGACAAGGTCGGGACGCCGCTGTTCGTCCTCGGCGCCGTCGCCACCCTCCTCGGCGTCGTGGTGGGCGCCAGCCGTCTGGTCCTGGAGGGAGCCCGCCTGGCCGGGCGCCGGGCCCGGCGCCCGGAGACGCTCCTGGCGGCGCGCGCCCTGGAGGCCGACCCCCGCGCCGCGGGCCGCACCATGGCGGTCGTCGGCCTGGTGGTCGTCTTCGGCACGGGCGCCGGCGCCATCGAGTGGGACGTGATCTACAACGCCTCCTCGACGGGCGAGCCGATCGAGCGGTTCTGGCTGGTCAGCTTTGGACTGACCTATCTGGCGCTGCTGTTCGCCCTGCTCGTGGCGGTCACCGCGCTGGTGGTCCACCGGGCCGAATCGCTGCTGGAGAGCGGTCGCTCCATGGCGGCGCTGGCCGCGGTCGGGGCGCCGGTGGCGTCCCTGCGGCGGGCGGCCGTGCGCCAGACGCTCATCGCCGCGAGTCCGGTGTGCGCGGCCGCGGCCCTGGCCACGCTCGTCGGCATGACGCCGACCATCTCGGCAACGAGCCTGCCGATGATCGCCTGGACGGTCGGCCGGGCCCTGCTCATGGTCGTGCTCGCCGTGGCGGCCGCCGCCGCCGTCACCGCCGCGTCCGGTCGTCTCCTCTCCCGCGCCGCCGCCCCGGAGCGTCTCCGCACCGAGTAGGCCCTCGCCCGGACGCGTGCGGCGTCGGGGGCATCCGACCAGGCAGCCCGTGAAGCCGGCGGCCCGGCACCTGCCGCCGCCGGCTCCACGGGCTGCCTTGTGCCGTGCGGGCCTGATTCACGTGCGGGCCCGGTTCACAGGTGTTCGACCACGCTCCGGCACCGCCACAGCCGACTGACAAGAGCCTCGAGAAACGTTGTCGGCGGCTGCGAAGTCAATGTCGCGGAAGTGACTCAGACTCATCGGCACCGCACCGAGCCGGCCGCCCAGGAACGCGCATGCCGACCGTTTTGACGGACGGTCGTTCACGGCCCTTTCCCAGCGGCGTACGGCCTGGAGAAAGGTGGCCAATGAGGAAATCGCTGAGAGCGATCGCAGTGATCGCGGCGCTTGTCACGGGAGCCATGTACGCACCCGCCGCACAGTCGGCGGTGAGCAGCGCGGCGAATCCGTACCAGCGCGGCCCCGCGCCGACCGAGGCGAGCCTGAAGGCCGAACGCGGCCCCTTCCAGGTCGCCCAGAAGAAGGTGTCGGCGTTCAGCCATCCGGGCATCCGCGAAGGCACGATCTACTATCCCACCGACACCGCCCAGGGGCCCTTCGGCGGAATCGCCGTCATTCCCGGATTCGTCTCTCCGGAGCTGACCGTCAGCTGGTACGGGCCGCGGCTGGCGTCGGAGGGCTTCGTCGTCATGACCCTGGAGACGACCACCGGGCTGGACCTGCCCGAGGCGCGCGCGGCGCAACTGCTGGCCGCGCTGGACTATCTGAAGAAGGACACCACGGTCAAGGACCGTCTCGACCCGTCAAGGCTCGCCGTCATGGGCTGGTCGATGGGCGGCGGCGGCACCCTGCGCGCGGCCCGGCAGATGCCCGCCCTCAAGGCCGCCGTCCCGCTGGCGCCCTGGGACGTGGGCGTGGACTTCGGCGACATCAGCGTCCCGACGTTCCTCATCGGAGCCGACAACGACTTCATCGCCGGCACCGGCGCGCACGCCGAGCCGTTCTACGAGTCGATCAGAAACGCCGAGAAGGCCTATCTGGAACTGGAGAACTGCGGGCACTTCTGCTTCACCGTCGAGAACGAGACCATCGCCGAATACACGATCGCCTGGATGAAGCGGTGGGTCGACAACGACACCCGCTACAACGAGATCCTGTGCCCGGGCCCGCCCGGAAACAGCTCGGCCGTCCAGGAATACAGGTCCACCTGCCCGTTCTGACGGGCCGCCGCGCACGTGCCGGGCGGATCGCTTGACAAGCGATCCGCCCGGCGTCGTGTCTTCTCTAGGTCACCGGGTGCCGAGCAGGACGGACTGCGGCACCGGCGTGGCCACCGGCGGCAGCTGCTTGGCGGCGCCGCCGGCCTTGACCTGCGCGGCCATGGCGGAGGCGTCCGCCGCGCCCCGGTCCTTGCGGGCCGTGGCGGGGTCGGCCGCGAACGGCTGGATGTCGCCGACGCAGACCGTGCCCTTGGCGGGAAGCGTGCCGTGGACGAGGTAGCGGTCGACGGCGTTCGTCACGCAGGCCGAGGTGCCGTAGGCCGTGTGCCCCCAGCTGTCGCTGGACAGCAGGCGGCTGCCCGGCAGCAGCTTGTTGGAGGAGACGGACTCGATGTAGTTGGTCGCCGGGTCGTAGTAGTTGCCGACGAACAGGACGGGTGCGCTGGTGCGGCGGTTGAACGGGCCGGTGTAGGCGTCCTCGTCACGGACCGTCCACGTCCTGCCGGCGCACTGGGCGCTGCTCCAGCCCCACGCGCGGCCGAAGTAGGGCGCGCGCTTGTCGGACTTGGCGGTCAGCGCGGGCCAGCTCCCGGCGTCCTTGGGGTGGCGTCCGTCGGTGCAGGTGACACCGCTGAACGCCTCCAGGCTGTTGTCGTAGGGGAAGTCCTGGACGGAGACCCTGCCGGCGGCGTTCTTCTCGCGCTCGACCTGGGCGCGGCGCGCCGCGATGCGGTCGGCCAGGGCCTTCTTCGCGGCCTTGGCCCGCGCCGTGCCCGTGCCGGACGAGGTGGCCGCCCACAGTTCGGTGAGCGAGGAGTCGATGCCCTGGTATCCCTGCGGGTCGTACAGCATGCCGAGCATGCCGCCGACGAGGTCGGCATAGGTGACGGTGTAGCCGTCGAGGTCGGCGGGCTTGGCCTTCAGCCGCTTGGCCAGCGTGTCGAAGTTCTTGACCGGGTCGCCGTACTGGGCGAACTCGCATTTGGTCGCGCCGGCCTTGCCGCAGCGGGCCAGGATCTCCCGCAGCGCCTTGTACGCGCCGTCGGCCGAACGCAGCCGGTCGTCGAGGATCTGCCCGGCGGTCTTCGACGTGCCGACCCAGGAGATCGGGTTGATGACGCCGTCCGCCACCACGGCCCGCGTCCGGTCGGGGAACATGTTGGCGTAGTACTGGCCGAGCGCCGTGCCGTAGCTGAAGCCCAGGTAGGTCAGCTTCTTGTCGCCCACCGCGCGGCGCAGCACGTCCATGTCCCGGGCGGCCTCCGCGGTGGACATCGCGCCCGCCAGCGACTTGCCGGTGGTGGAGCAGCCCTTGCCGACCGCCTTCGCCGACGCGACGAACGCCCGCTCCTCCTTGCCGCCCATGGGGAACGCGACGTTCAGCCCGGCGAACGCCTTGGTCTGGTCCTTGACGTTCCGGAAGCACTTGACGTTGTCGCTGAAGCCGATGCCGCGCGGGTCGAAGCCCACGATGTCGAAGCGGTCCAGCACGTCGTCACCGAGGAACTGTGCCGCCTGGAACGCCATCGCGGTGCCCTGCCCGCCCGGACCGCCCGGGTTGACGAACAGGCTGCCCATCCGCTTCTTGGGGTTGCGGGCCTTGACCCGCAGCACCGCGATCTCGGTGGTGGCGCCCTTGGGCTTGTCGTAGTCCAGCGGCAGACGGAGCGTCGCGCACTCGGCGATGTCGAAGCACTTGTACCAGCCGAGCTTGGGGGTCGGCACGCTGTCGACGCGCTTCTTCTCGATGCCGCTCGTCGTGTCCCCGGCCGGGGCGAGCCGGCCGTCCGGTGCGGCGAGGGCGACCGCGGGCACGGCCGGTACGAGCACGGCGCCCGCCGTCACGACCGTGAGGATCCTGGGTCTCAAACGCATGCAGGTCCTTCCTGTGGGGGGTTGTGGCCCCTTCCGGACGCCACGCGGACGCCGGAAGAGCCGTTCGCCGCCTCCCCCGGGCACCCGGAAGCACCTGTGCGTCACGCCGCGCGTGCGGCGCTGTGTTGTGTTCCGCCCCGGGGGGTGGGCGCGCTCGCGGCCCGGTCGCCGCGTGGTCCGGCGACGGCGACCCGGCTTGAGCATTTTGGCCCGTTGAGTGTGTCATTTCGGGGCTAATCCAGTGATCCACCAATTGGGCTGTTATGCGACTGTGAAAGATCAGCCCGAGGGATGATGACTCGCACCCCGCGTCCCTCGCCGCCGGGAGGGGAAGCCGCTCACCGCGCCCCCGCCGCCGCCCGTCCCGCCCGACGGCCTCCACGGCCGTCATCACCCCCGCGCAGGCCCCCGCGTCCGCCGCGCCCGCACCGCTCTGAGAAGGGTTTGCGCAGCTCATCCGGGAAATGAAGGGCTAGCGGCGGGCGATCTCGGCTGGCTTTGGGGGGCGCAGCATCATGCCTGTCCGCTGTCCCTTCACGCCGATGCTCGCGACCGCCGTCGACGACTTCCCCGCCACCGGACGTGAACTGTTCTACGAACCGAAGTTCGACGGCTTCCGGGTGATCGTCTGCGTGCACGAGGACGGCGGCGTGCACCTGTACTCCCGCAACCGGACCCGGTTGACCGCCGCGTTCCCCGAGACCGCCGCGGCGATCCGGCAGTACGTCCCGCCCGGCACCGTCCTGGACGGGGAACTCGTCCACTGGAACGCGACCACCGGGCAACTGGACTTCACCGCCCTGCAGCGCCGCCTGCGCGCCGGCACCCGCCGGGCCGCCGACCTCGCCCGCCGCGAACCGGTCACCCTGGTGGCCTTCGACTGCCTGCACGCCCCCGGGCACGGGGGCCTGCGGAACCGGCCGCTGCGCGAACGCAGGCGGGCACTGGAGGACCTGCTGCGGGACGTCCCGCCGGACGGGCTGGTGCTGCTGTGTCCGCAGGTCAACGATCGCGGCCGGGCACGACTATGGCTGGAGCTGCTGCCCGCCCAGCGCATCGAAGGGCTGGTCGTCAAGCCCGCCGACGGCGTCTACCGGCCGGGGGTGCGCGGCTGGTACAAGCTCAAGCACCGCGACGTCACGACCGCCATCTGCGGCGGCTACGTCGGTCCCCCGGAACGGCCGCAGAGCTTGATCATCGGCCGTCATCCCTCGACGGGTGGCCGCCTGCGCGTCGTGGGCCACACCACCGCCCCGCCCCCCGACCTGCGCGCCGAGCTGGACGCCGAACTCGCCCGCCGCACGCCCGCCGCCGAAGACCATCCCTGGCCCGCCGAACTGCCCGCGAGCTGGTTCGGCGGCCTGCCCGCCGCCAGGCCGCCGACCCCCTACACCCGCGTCACTCCCACCCTGGTCGTGGAGGTCGCCGTCGACATCGCCACCAGCCACGGCCGCTGGCGCCACCTGGCCCGCCTGCAGGACGTCCGCGGCGACCTGCGCCCCACAGACGTGCCCAAGGATCTCGACCTGGAATGACACCCGACGTCCGACGCCGGGCGACCGCGGCGGGAACCGCCGCAAGGCCGATGTACGAGGTTTCCCGGATACCTGTTCAGCAGCGACGATTACAGAATGTCATCATCAGATCACAGGGGAAGGGGAAGATCGGCCATGGAGGCGATCACACCGTCAGGGGCCTTTCTCCACAGGGTGACGGCGAGTCACGTCGCGCTCGGCGTGCTGGCCGCGGTGGGCTTCTTCGCGCCCGGTCCGGCGCTGGCCGCCGATGACCGGCCGTGCGCGCCCCCGGTACCGCACCCCGAGTACGAGAAGGTGCAGTACTGCCCGCTGAGCCGCGGCAACGTCCCCGTCTACGCCAACCACGACCAGGGGTCGGGGATCATCGGCCATCTCCGCAAGGGAGGCAGCGCCAACTGGTTCTTCGGCTACCAGTGCCGGGGCGGGACCATCCGTCTGGGCAACCTGGCGAACGACTGGTGGGCCGCCACGAAGGCCGACAACGGCAGGCTCGGCTGGGTGCCGGAGATCTACTTCGCGGGCGGCGACGACTTCGAGCCGGACGCCGGGCTGAGGCAGAGCTGCGGCTGAGGCCCCGGCGACCGGACAACCACCTTCACGGAGGAAATGTTGAAGGCATCGAGAACGATCCTCATGGGAATCGCGTCACTGGTCGCCGGACTGCTGTCTCCGGTCCCCGCGGCACAGGCCGCCGACGGCCGTGGCGGTGACTTCACCGCTCACGGCGTCAAGATCCGCGCGGTTCCCCGGCTCAACGGCCACGTCCGCGGGCACGGCAACCCCGGCGACGGCTTCACCTGGAACAGCGGCCAGAGCTTCGCCGACCCGGTGACCTGCCCGAACGGCGAGGTCAAGGACCACTGGACCTACGTGATCAACAACAGGACCAAGGTGGAGGGCTACGTCTCCGACTGCTTCATCAGGGAGGACTAGCACCCACCCGCAAAGGCGGTCACCCCGGACCGACCCGCAGCTCCGGGCCCCTGCGGACCGCCGCCCGCACGCACCGCGCGCCGCGCTCGCGGTGCGTGCTCTTGTTCTGGCGGCGCACGTGAACACGCGGCCTCCGTGCGCCGCCCCCCACCGGCCCCGCAGAGGGTTCTAGGTGGCGAGGCATTCGATCCAGTAGCGGCCGGTGGCGTCGCGGTGAGCTCCGTGGATGTCGGTGGACAGGAAGGGGAAGGCGCGGTCGAGGTCCTCCAGCGCGCGCAGGTAGGTCATCAGCGGTCCGTCGTCGGGGCCGGTGGACTCGCCGGGCATCAGCATCGGGATGCCCGGCGGGGTGACGACGACGGTCGCGGCGCAGGTCCGGCCCGCCAGGTCGCTCAGCGGAACCCGCTCGGTCTTCGAACGGATAGGGCCTGATAGCAGTCGGCCGGGGTCCGGACGGGTTCGGGCAGGTCGGTGAAGACCTGGTCGAGCAGGACGTCGAGCCTGGAATCGCGGAGCCTGCCGTGCACCTGTGCGCACAGCTCCCGCAGCGTCACCCCCGAAGGGCCGAACCCGGGCAGGACCTCCGCCAGCGGCAGGTCGCCGTCGTAGGCGTTCTTGAAGTCGATCAGCGCGTCGATCAGGGTGCCCCACTTGCCCTTGGTGATGCCGAGGGAGAACAGGACCAGCAGGGTGTGGTCGCCGGTCTTCTCCACCACGATGCCGCGCCGCTCCAGGTAGGCGGCCACGATCCGGGCGGGTATCCCCCATTCCGTGGTGCCGCCGGTCGCGTCGGCACCGGGACAGGTGATCGTCACCTTGATCGGATCGAGCATGCAGTGGCCGTCGTCCAGGCCGTCGAACCCGTGCCAGGCGGCGCCGGGCCGCAGGGTCCAGCAGCGGGGCTCGGTGGACAGCAGCTCGACATCGGCGTCCTCGAACGCAACGGTGTCACCGGTACGCGGGTCGGTCACCTCGGGGGGCTGCCAGACGCCGAAGAACCACTCCGGGCGGGTGCCGTCGGCACGGATACGGCCGGCCAGCCGCACCATCGTCTGCCGGAACCGGACCGCCTCGATGATCGCCTCCCCGGTCAGGAACGCCCCGGACGGCCCGTCCATCATCGCCGCCGCCACGTCCAGCGAGGCGATCATCGGGTACAGCGGCGAGGTGCTGGCGTGCATCAGGTACGTCTCGTTGAACCGGTCGTAGTCCACCGGCGCCCGCGGCGACGGGCGCACGTGCAGCATCGACGACTGCGACAGCGCCGCCAGCAGCTTGTGCGTGGACTGCGTGGCGAACACGGTCGGGCGCGCCGGGCCGGGCAGGGACCCTTCGTCGACGGACATGCCGTACCGGCGTTCGTACAGCGGGTTGAACCGGGCGTAGGCGAACCACGCCTCGTCGAAGTGCACCCGCGGAGCCGACGCGCCCAGCAGTTCGGCGACCCGGACCGCGTCGTAGCACAGGCCGTCGTAGGTCGAGTTGGTGATCACCGCGTAGGAGGGGCCGGGTTCGGCCGCGCCGGCGGCGAACCGATGGCCCGCGAGCCGGTCGCGTATCGCTGGCGCCGACAGCGCCCCGGCCGGGATCGGGCCGGCCAGGCCCAGCCCGTTGCGCTCGGGCACCAGGTAGACCGGCCGGGCACCGCTGATCGCGAGGGCGTGCTGGACGGACTTGTGGCAGTTGCGGTCGACCAGCGCCAGCTCGTCGCGGGCGATCGCGTGGTGGCCGACGATGCGGTTGGCGGTCGAATTGCCGTTGACCACGAAGAACGTCCGGTCGGCACCGAAGATGCGGGCGGCGTTGCGTTCGGCGTCGCCGATCGGGCCGGTGTGGTCCAGGGGCGACCCCAGCTCGGGGACCGAGATGGACAGGTCGGTGCGCAGCAGCCGTTCGCCGTAGTAGTCGAAGAACGCCCGCCCGACCGGCGACTTCAGGAACGCCACGCCACCGGCGTGAGCGGGGGTGTGCCAGGAGTAGCGGTGCCGGTCGTCCAGGCGCCGCAGCGCCTCGAAGAACGGCGGGAGTATCCGCTCGGCGTACTCCTCGGCCGCGTGCGCGATCCGTCCGGCGATGAAGTCGGGGGTGTCCTCCAGCAGGAGGACATAGCCCTGGATCACCTCGTACACCCACAGGGGGACGTCGCGCGGCTCCTGCTCGGCGGTCAGCAGGAACACCGGCAGGCGCCGGAACCGCCCGATCACCGCCTGCATGACGTCCTCGGCGCCGGGAGCGCCCCAGTCCGCCAGCACCGCCGTCAGCATCGCCTCCGAGCGGATCACCGCGAGCGCGTCCGCGCCGCGATGCGTCCAGCGGACCCGCAGTCCGTGCCCGTCCATGGCGGTGCGCAGGCGCCGCAGCTGTTCGGCGACCACCGAGTCGGCGTCGGGCCGCTCGCCGGCGGCGACCAGGACCATTCGTTCCACGGCAGAACCTCCACGTCACCGGGCACCACCCCGGCAATCACCCAAAGCATCCGACTCAATGCGAACCGCAACAGTAGCGGCGATTGACACACACAGTGCCGCCATAGTCGCCAACAGTGACCATCGTGGCAGTATCCGCTGCACACAGAGGTAAGACCGGCATGGCGACCACGCCCGCCGTGGTCTCCCACGGAGCGAGCTGCTCGCGAAACTTGATCACTAATTGGTGATCGGAAGTAATGTCTGACCGCATGGAAACGAACCGACACGTGATCGTCGCCGGAGGCTGGATGGCGATCACATTCCTGTTCGTCACGACCCTCATGACCTGGCCTTCCGCACCAGCCGACGAGCCCCCCTTCACCGCGTCGAGTGCGGCGTGGGCCTTGGTGACCCTGGCCGTCGTGGCCACGGTCGCGACGCTCGCGGTCGTGGCGGCCAGGGACGCCGCCGGAGGGCGCGGCGGCCTCGCCGTGGGCGGCCTGGCGCTGGCCTTGGTCGCGTGGCTTTTCGGCGGCCTGGTCGATCTTTTCCTCTACGAATTTCTCGTGCCGTACAACTTCATTTCCGACGTCGCGGGCGAGGTGTGCGGCGGCTCAGGCGGCGCGGGCACATTCGAATGCGTCAACCGGCCGGGCTCGGCCCTTGAGACACTGGGCGTCGTGTCCGCCGTATCGGCGACTCCCGTGGCGGCGTTCCTGCTGTGGTTCGGCAGGCGCTCGCCCCTGTGCGCACACCTCACGCCGGTCATCATCTTCGGCGCCTATCTGCTGGCCCTGCGCCTCTGGCAACCCCACGAGGGCTTGGGCGTCCCCGTCCGCCCCACCTTCCCTTGACCGGCGACCGGCCCACCTGTTGCTCTTCCGCGCCGGCCGGGCGTGCTGTTGAGAGCCGCACCCGAGGTCGTTATCGGTCGGTGGTTTTGGGCGGGGGGCTGGGCGTGGGGCGCTGGAAGAGGGCGAAGAGCCACAGCAGGGACGGGACGAGCAGGACCATCCCCGCGATGACCGTGCCCAGGGTGGCGTGGAGGACGGCGGGGTGGGCGGCGGCCTCGGGCACCGTCACGTTCGGCGGGAGCATCACCGGATACTGCGCGACGGCCCAGCCCCACAGGACCGCCGCGACGGCCAGCGCGGCGGTGATCCTGGCCAGGGCGTATCTGCGGAAGGCGAGCGTGACCATGGAGGCGAGCCCGGCGACGCCCGAGACGACGACGAGGGGCAGGGCGCGGCCGGTCAGCCCGGCGTACAGCGACGGCGCGTCCGCGCGCACGACGAAGATGCCCAGGATCGCGATGACGCCGGTGATCACGGCGGTGAGGAGGCCGCGCAGGCGGAACACGTCGGCCAGCTTCGGGTCGCCGCCGCGGCGCGCGTCGCCGGTGAGGTAGACGGCCGCCAGGTATGCGGTGGTGCCGACCGCCAGCGCGCCGGCCATCAGCGAGGTGGCGTTCCACCAGCTCGTCACGATGTCGCCGGCGGCGAGCCCGTAGGGGACGCGTCCGGACGCGACGCCGCCCGCGATGGTGCCGAGGAAGAACGGGGTCAGCACCGACGACAGCGCGAACGCGCCGCCGAACAGCCGCAGCTGCCACAGTTCGGTGCTGGCCTTGCGGAAGGCGAACGCGGCCCCGCGCGCGATGATCCCGATCGCCACGAGGGTCAGCGGAATGTAGAGGGTGGAGGCCACCGAGGCGAAGATTCCGGGGAAGCAGGTCCAGAACATCACGAGGACGAAGATCAGCCAGACGTGGTTGGCCTCCCAGACGGGGCCGATGGAGTGCTCGATCAGCTTGCGCTGGGCGTAGCCGCGCCGGGCGCCGCCGGCCAGCGCGTCCCAGAACCCGCCGCCGAAGTCGGCCCCGCCGAACAGCGCGTACAGGGTGAGGCCCGCCCACGCGAGGATCAGCAGCCACTGCGCGGCGGTCACGGCGCGTACTCCTCCGCCCAGCCCTCCTGGGGCGCGGTGACGCGCCGGCTGCGCAGCCGGTTGAGGACGTAGACGGTGGTCACGGTGAGCACGACGTACACGGCGAGCACCACGATCAGCCCCACCCACAGGCCGGGCGCCGGGTTGACCGCGTCCGCGGTGCGCTGGTGCTGCCAGACGACCCAGGGCTGGCGGCCGACCTCGGTGGTGATCCAGCCGGTTTCGAGCGCGAGCACCGCGGCCGGGCCGGACAGCACGGTCAGCCACAGGAACCAGCGGGTGCGGGGCAGGTCGCGGCGGCGCCACCACACGATCGCCAGCCAGATGCCGAGCAGCAGCAGGGCGAACCCGATCGCCACCATCAGCTGGAAGCTCAGGTGCACCGGGTTGACCGGCGGACGGTCGGCGACCGGCACCTTGTCCAGGCCCTGGACGACCGTGGAAGGCCGGTAGCCGACCAGGATCGACAGCGCGTTCGGGATGCGGATGGCGTACCGCATCTCCCCGTCCAGGTAGAGGCCGCCCACGGACAGGGGGACGTGAGAGCCGGTCTCGTTGAGCCCTTCGATGGCGGCGAGCTTGGGGGGCTGGCGGTCGGCGAGGAACCGGGCCAGGACGTCCCCGACGAAGATCTGGAACGGCGTGACGACCGCCGCCACCGTGAACGGCAGCAGGAGCCCGATGCGGTGGTAGCGGTCGCGGCGGCCGCGCAGCATCCCCGCGGCGTACACGGCGGCGATGCCGAAGCCGGTGACCATGAACGCGGCCAGGATCATGTGGATGGTCTGCCAGGGGGTGGCCGGGTTGAACATCGCCGCCCAGGGGCGCACGCCGGTGACCCTGCCGTTGTCCAGGTCGAACCCGCGCGGCTGGTTCATCCAGGCGTTGGCGCTCACGACGAAGAACGCCGACGCGACCCCGGCCACGCACACCGGCAGCCCGGTCAGCAGGTGCAGGCGGGGCGGCAGCCGGTCCCAGGCGTACAGGTAGATGCCCAGGAAGATGGCCTCGATGAAGAAGGCGAACCCTTCGAGCGCGAACGGGAGCCCGAGCACCTGCCCGTAGGTCGCCATCAAGCCGGGCCACAGCAGGCCCATCTCGAACGACAGGATCGTCCCCGACACCGCGCCCACGGCGAACAGCACGCCCATCGCCTTGGCCCAGCGGTGCGCGATCCGCTCGTACGCCTTGTCGCCGGTCCGGATGCCGCGCCACTGCGCGAAGACCGTCAGCGCCGGCATGCCCACGCCGAAGCAGGCGAGGATGATGTGCCAGCCGAGGGATATCCCCATCTGCGTACGTGCCGCCATCAGATCGGCCGGCGTCGCGGCGCCGGCCGCCAGCACTCCCATGCGATCCTCCCCCGGCGGAACCGCTCCGATTCGTGCCCCTCTTTCATCACCGGAAGCGGCGGGTTCACTCGCCCGAGTTCGCTCCGGCGTCCGGCCGCCGCACCCGGCGTGGCCTGGGGTTTCCTGGTCGGGCGGCCCGGCGGGCGGCGCGGGTGCGGCCGTGTGCGCGGCCCCTGAGGGGGTAGGTGACCCGACCGGCGGGCCGCCGCCGGACGGAGGGTGCGCAGATGGCCAGGCAGAGCGTCGCACAGCAGTTCGTCGACATCCTCGTGCAGGCCGGGGTGAAGCGGCTGTACGGCGTGGTCGGGGACAGTCTCAATCCCGTCACCGACGCCGTGCGCCGCAACGGCGCCATCGAGTGGGTACAGGTGCGGCACGAGGAGGTCGCGGCGTTCGCGGCGGGCGCCGAGGCGCAGCTCACCGGGCGGCTGGCGGCGTGCGCGGGCAGCTGCGGTCCGGGCCACCTGCATCTGATCAACGGGTTGTTCGACGCGCATCGCAGCATGGCGCCGGTGCTGGCGCTGGCCGCGCACATCCCCAGCGCCGAGATCGGCACCGCCTACTTCCAGGAGACCCACCCGGACCGGCTGTTCGCCGAGTGCAGCCACTACTCGGAGCTGATCTCCGATCCGGCGCAGATGCCGCGGATCCTGCAGACCGCCGTCCAGCACGCGGTGGGCCTGTCCGGCGTGGCCGTGGTGAGCATGTCGGGCGACACCGCCGGACGGGACGCGCCGCCGCAGGCGGGCGAGTCGGCGCTGGTCGTGCGGCGTCCGGCGGTGCGGCCCGCCGACGCCGAGATCGACGCGCTGGTCCGGTTGGTGGACGAGGCGGAGGCGGTCACGCTGTTCTGCGGCAGCGGGACCGCCGGCGCCCACGACGAGGTGATGGCGTTCGCCGACCGCGTCAAGGCGCCGGTGGGGCACGCGCTGCGCGGCAAGGAGTGGATCCAGTACGACAACCCGTTCGACGTCGGCATGTCCGGGCTGCTGGGCTACGGCGCCGCCTACGACGCGATGCACCAGGCCGACCTGCTCATCCTGCTGGGGACCGACTTCCCCTACACCGCGTTCCTGCCGGACGACGTGCGCATCGTCCAGGTCGACATCCGGCCCGAGCACCTGGGTCGCCGCTGCACGCTGGACCTGGCGGTCTGGGGCGACGTCCGGGAGACCCTGCGGGCGCTGATCCCGCGGGTGCGGGAGAAGACCGACCGCCGGTTCCTCGACCGGATGCTCGGCAGGCACGCCGAGGCGCTGGAGGGCGCGGTCGCGGCGTACACACGCGACGTGGAACGGCACCGGCCGATCCATCCCGAGTACGTCGCGGCGGTCCTGGACGAGGAGGCCGCCGACGACGCGATCTTCACCGTGGACACCGGGATGTGCAACGTCTGGGCGGCGCGTTACCTGTCGCCGAACGGGCGGCGCCGGGTGATCGGGTCGTTCAACCACGGGTCGATGGCCAACGCGATGCCGCAGGCGATCGGCGCGCAGCTGACCCACCGGGACCGGCAGGTGATCTCGCTGTCCGGCGACGGCGGGTTCTCCATGCTGATGGGCGACTTCCTGACGCTGACGCAGTACGACCTGCCGGTGAAGGTGGTGCTGTTCGACAACTCCTCGCTCGGCATGGTGGACCTGGAGATGATGGTCGCGGGCTTCCCGCCGCACGGCACGACCTATCCCCCCACCGACTACGCGGCGATCGCCCGCGCGGCCGGGGCCCACGGCGTGCGCGTCGAGGACCCCAAGGACGTGCGCGACGCCCTCCGCGAGACGCTGGACCACGACGGCCCGGCGCTGGTCGACCTGGTCACCGATCCCAACGCGCTGTCGCTGCCGCCCCGCATCACCGGGCGGCAGCTGGCGGGCTTCGCCACGACCACCAGCAAGCTCGTCCTCACCGGCGGCGTCGGCCGCATGATCCAGCTCGCCCGTTCGAACCTGCGCAACATCCCCCGCCCGTGACCGGGTGGAGGGCACCGGAAGTGCCCCTCCCCGGTCACGGGGTCAGGAGGGCAGGGGGAAGCTGACGGGGCTGCGGTGGCCGGCCCTGCCGACGGCGCGCACGCCGAAGAACACGTTGTCCTTGGACAGGTCGACGCGCACCTCGGTGACGTCGCCGACCGGGATGACGTGGGTCCAGTCGGGGCTGGTGGTCTCGCGCCAGACGATCTCGTATCCGGCCAGGTCGGGTTCGGTGCCGCGGGTCCAGACCAGGTCGGTGTCGTTGGTGAGCCGGTCGGTGCGGATCCTGGCGTTCTTCGGCGTGCCGGGCGCCTGGGCCAGCGACCAGAGGGCGGCGGCGTTGACCCGGGCGACACGGGCGATGTACGGGAAGTCGCAGAACTCGGGCAGGTCGCCGTACTGCCTGCCGTCCTCGACGCGCACGTCCTGGTGCTGGTGGTCGAAGTTCTCGTGGGGCTCGGTGAAGCGGGCGGCGGGATAGCCCTGTTCGAGGAAGGGGATGTGGTCGCCGCCGCGCAGGTAGCGGTCGCGGCGGTAGATGACCCGGACGTTCATGCCGGTGGCGTCGTTCTCGGCGACGCTGGTCACGAAACGGGCGAGCTGGCGGGAGGGCGAGTCGTTCTCGCCGCCGACCGAGCGGCGGATGTTCGCCTCGGCGGGCGTCTCCGCGGTGGGCACCCCCTCGGCGAACAGCCGGACGGTGCGCGGGTCGCGGGTGCCGTCGTCGGCGGTGCTGCTGCCGACGATGTCGTTGGTGAACATGGCCTGCACGTCCGTCCCGGCGGCCTTGTACCGCGTGGCCATGTGGCGCGCGCCGTACAGCCCCTGCTCCTCCCCCGCGACGGCGGCGAAGACGATCGTGGCCCTGGGACGGCGGGTGGCCATGACACGGGCGAGTTCCATGACGACGGCCACGCCGGAGGCGTCGTCGTCGGCGCCGGGCGCGTCGGCGGTGGCGTTCATGACGTCGCTGACACGGGAGTCGTAGTGCCCGGACACCACGTACACGCGGTCCGGGGAGGTGCTGCCGCGCAGGGTGGCGACGACGTTGGTGATGCGGGTGGCGACGGGGATCCGGCTGGCCGGTTCCTGCACGTAGGACTGCAGCTCGACGGTCATCCGGCCGCCGGACGCCGCGGCGTGCTTTTTCATCTCGGCGAAGATCCAGTCCCGGGCGGCGCCGATGCCGCGTGCGGGGTCGTCCTGGGACGAGAGCGTGTGCCGGGTGCCGAACCCGACGAGCCTGCGCACCGTCGCCTCGATGCGGCGGTGGTCGATCTCGCGCAGCAGGGCGCGCAGCTCGGCGTCGGGGTGCTGGGCGGTGACGGGCCTGCCGGGGCCGTTCGGGCGTCCGGAGTCCGCCTCGGCGGGACGGCCGTCGAGGGTGACTCCCGCGGTGGCCGCGGCGGCCGCCGCGGAGACGGACAGGAAGACGCGGCGGCTGGGCGTGCCGGCGGCTGGGGGCGTGGTGTCGTAGGTCACAATTCTGGATCTACGTCATGGCGGGGGCGCCTGTCCACAGTGGAAACCGCCGCCCTTCAGACGCTTCCTCAGTGATTTCTCGCCATGTCTGCTCCCCGTGTGATTCCTGTGATCGGAGTGGTCGGCGGCTCCGGCGCGGCGACGAAAGATCGTTTTTCGGATTTTACCTTTGGCGGTTTGCGAGCTCTTTGCCTCATCTCCTATGGTCCGTGGTACTCCGCCGTCCGGCTCACCGCGACGGGAACCGTCCGGCGGAACGCCTAATCCCATGGCGCTGGACGTCTGGGAACCGGGGACCCATCAGTTCTTCGGGGTGAATCCGCGGCGCAGTCGCGGTAGGGCCGCTCCTTGGTCCGAACCCGTCAGCTAACCCGGTCGGCAGTCAAGGAGAGGAGAGGACATGAAGGAGCCCCCGCGGCTCGGCAGGCCCGCCACCCCCGTCCGACGGCGCAGCCACCTCATGAAGACGCGAACGCCCTGATAGACGGGGCGGTTCCGCCCTAGCTCGCACGCCCGCGCGTTCTCCTCGTCCGCGCTGCGCGCCCGCGCCCCTCGCGGCGGCGTCTCCGCCGCCGGCACCGGGTCACCGACACTTCCTCGCCATTGGCGGTCAGAGCCGTTTTCTGCGCGGCTCGACGTTCCCGGCGCAGCCTCATCTCCTTTTCCCGCTCGTTCCTCGCCGCCTGCTCTTTTTCCGCTGCCCGCATTCCGTCAGACCAGTTCCCTGGAAGGAAAACTCCCCCATGAATCCGAACGGCAAGCACCGTCGCACCGACCCCTGGCCCGCCGAGATGCCGCGTCGCTCGGTGCTGCTGGGGGGTGGAGTCCTGCTGGGGAGCGCGGCCCTCGGCGTCGCCGCGGCGCTGGGCCCGTCGGCCGAACACGAGGTGGCGAACGCGGCGAACACCACCGACGACACCGAGCGGACGCAGGCCGCCCGGGACGGCGAGTCCCGGCCGTCCCGAAGATCGCGTAGGTCGGGTGGCGGCGCCCCGCTGATCCACTCGACCGACGACTGGGGAGCGCGCACGCCCTACCGGCGGGCGACCGTGCTGTCCCGCGCGCCCGAGTACATCGTGGTGCACCACACGTTCACCCCCAACGTCACCGACTACTCGCTGCGGCAGGGCTACCGGATCGCGCGTTCGATCCAGGGCGCGCACATGGGACAGGGATGGGGTGACACCGGCCAGCACTTCACCATCAGCCGGGGCGGTCACATCATGGAGGGCCGCAAGGGCAGTCTTGCCGCCGCCCGCAGGGGCCGGATGGTGATCGGCACGCACGTCGCCGGAGCCAACGGCTACACCGTCGGCATCGAATGCGAGGGCACCTACAACTCGGTCATGCCGCCCCGCCGCCTGCTGGACTCGCTCACCGAGCTGCTCGCCTGGCTGTGCGGCCAGTACGACCTCGACCCGAAGAAGGCGATCGTCCCGCACATGAAGTTCAACGACACCGACTGCTGCGGTTACGAGTTCGCCCCGACGCTGCCGCGCCTGCGCAAGGACGTCGCCGCGGCCCTCCGATCCGCCTGAGACCGGCCGGTTGCTCCCAGCCGGCGTGCTGGGCCCCGGGCCGAGGTCGGTGCGACGGGGGCGGCGCCGGAGGGGTCGCCATCTCGCGACTGGAGCGGTGTCGGGGGGAACCCGTGCGTTCACGGGATGAGGGCGCTGATCGTCGCGGCCACCTCGGCGGGGGCGAACTGGTGAAGGCCGTGGCCGACACCGCTGACGGTGGTGACGGCGGGGTGTCGTGCGGCCGACCGGACCAGTGCCTCGTCCTCGGCGCTTGACAGCGACATGACGGCAGGGTCGGCCCGCAGCAGCAGCACCGGCCCCGGCACTCCGGCGATCCACTCGCCCGCGTGGCCGAGGTGTCCGTACACCTGCTGGGACTCGGTGAGCAGCGCCTCGATGAACGCCGGGTCGTGCCGGTGCAGGGCGGCGGCCTGGCCGACCAGGTAGGGATGGGCGGCGCCGAGGACCTCGGCGCGCGTGCGGCCGCCGCCGGCGTCCTCGGCGCCGAGCAGCCGCACCAGTTCCTCCTCCGGACGGCCGCACCACCCCTGCCAGCGCCGCAGGGTGCCGGACATGCGGTCGAGCAGCCGGTACATCCGGGCGGGCGCCAGCGGCGCGTCCCCGATGACCAGCCCGGCGAACGCGTCCGGGCGCACGCCCGCCGCCGCGAGCGCGGCCTGCCCGCCGTAGGAGTGGCCGTACCACCACGCCGGACGGTCCAGGTGCCCGGCCGCCCATTCGGCGAGCGCCGCGCCGACGCCGCGCAGGTCGTAGCGTCCGGGCGTCCACGGCGACGCCCCGTGACCGGGCAGGTCGACGGCCCACCACCGGACGCGGCCGGGCAGCGCGTCCAGGAAGTCCTTCCCCATCCGCCACGACGCCGACCCGCCGTGGACGAACACCAGCGGCGTGTCGCCGCGACCGCCGGACTGCGCCTCGATCATGCGTGCCTCCTCCTTCGCTCGGCGCCGCCGACACTGACACAAAGCGAAGTTGGGTGCAAGTTTGCACCGGAGTCCGTCGCTGCTACGCTCGCGGGGTGGACGACGGGACCGTCGGGCTGCGCGAGCGCAAGAAGCGGCGCACCCGCAAGAAGATCGCCGACACCGCCATCGGGCTGTTCCTGGCGCACGGCTACGAGCCGGTGTCGCTGGCGCAGATCGCCGAGGTGGCGGAGGTCTCGCGGCGTGCGCTGTTCGCGTACTTCCCCAGCAAGGAGGACCTGGTCCTGGAGCGCGTCGCCGACCACGAGAGCGAGCACGCCCAGGTCGTCCGCGGGCGCCCGCCCGAGGTGCCTCCGCTGGCCGCGCTGCGCGACCACTTCCTCGACGGGCTCGACCGCAGGGACCCGGTGACCGGGCTGTGCGACCGTCCCGAGACGCTCGCCCTCTACCGGATGATCCGCGACACGCCCGCGCTGGCGACCGGGCTGCTGCGGTATCACGCGCGCAGCGAGGCGGCGCTCGCCGAGGCCCTGGCGGAGGCTGCCGGTGCGGCGGCCGGTGACGGGCCGGACGGCGCGTTCACCGCGCGGCTGGCGGCGTCGCAGATCACCGCCGTCCAGCGCGTCCTGGCGAACGACAACAACGCCCACCTGGTGGCCGGGACGTCGGCCGACGAGCGGCACCCCGCCGCCGTCGCCGCCGCCCGGCACGCCTTCACCCTGCTCCGCGACGGACTCGGCGGCGTCTTCGGGTGACCGAGCCGAAAGCGCCCGGCTCGACGGGGGACGAGCCGGGCGCTTTCTCCTGCGTTCTCCGCGCGTCTACTCCGCGCGTCTACTCCGCGCGTCTTCTCTGCGCGTCCTCTCCGCGCGTCCTCTCCGGGCGCCGGTGGTCAGCAGTTGGGTATCACGGTGCCGTTGTTGTCCCTGGCCTCGTCATTGCCCCACCGCTTCAGGTAATAGGCGGAAACGTAGGCGCCCCGGCCGTTCTTTCCGGCGTAGACCTCGTCGAGGTCGGTCTTCAGCCACCAGTGGTTGTACTGGTCGCCGACACGGACCTCGGCGCCCCAGACCTTGCAGTACACGTAGTTGGTGCCCGCGTACAGCAGGCCCTGCGGGTCGTTCATGAAGGCGTCCCGGTAGCCGGTCGCGTTGGCGAACGTGTCGACCCAGTACTTGCCGCCTCCGCCGCAGCCGTTGTCACTGGTCAGGTACTTCTGGTTGTACGAGCCCGGGTAGGGCGCCAGCGACACGCCGTTGATGCTGATGACCTGGCCCGCCCCGTTGTAGAGCTGCTCGTAGTGGATGTGCGCGCCGCTGCTGTTGCCGGTCGAGCCGGTGGTGCCGATCGACTGGCCCTGCGAGACGTAGGTTCCGTTGGCCACCCCGTAGGAGGCGAGATGGAAGTAATACGTCTTCCAGCCGCCGCCGTGGTCGATGACGACGTAATTCCCCGCGCCATTGGCCTGGTAGTAGTTGTAGGCGGTGCCCGCGGCCGAGGCCAGCACCGGCGTGCCCGCCGTGGTGCCGCCGGAGCGGACGAAGTCGAGGGCCTGCCGGACCTCCGCCGAATGGTGGCTGTAGGTCCAGGTCTGCCCGCAGGGGAACGGGGCCTTGAAGTTGGGCGCCGCGAGCGCCGGCTGTGCCGGCTGGGCGACGACGAATCCGGCCAGCAGTGTCAGCCCGGCGACGAGCGCACGGATCCGGCGCATCGAGCCTCCTTCCTGTCGTCCCGGCGGTCGCGCACGGACCGGTTTCTCCGCAGGCTCGGGCACCGGTCAGTGGGAATGACTCGGCCGAACAGGAATCGCCGTTCCCGCGTGACGCGACGTTTTCTCATTGCACCAGAACGGTGCCGGGCAATGCTCGCCAACAAACCCGTGAACACCCGTGCATGATCTGCCGTTGCCGCCCGCCGGCCGGCACACGGATGTGTTCACGCAGCACTCCGGCATGTCCTTTTGATGATCATCCGGGTATCCGGGGACGACAGTTGGCCGCACACTTCGCGCGACGGCCCGCGAGACCGCGCAGCATTTCGCGGAGCACGGTCATCGCGGGCCGGATATGGCCTTCCCCCCCCGGCGCGCACCGATCAGCCCGAATTCCGGTCCGACGGCCGGACGGGCGCGGCCCGGAGGCCGGGTTCAGGAGGCGAATTCGCAGGAGTCGGCGGTCCAGCCGGGGACGCGGTCGCTGAGGGTGAGGCCGAGGCCGGGGCGGTCCGGCACGATCATGCGGCCGTCACGGATCTCCAGCCGTTCGTTGAACAGCGGTTCCAGCCATTCGAAGTGCTCGACCCACGGCTCCTGCGGGTAGGCGGCGGCCAGGTGCAGGTGGATCTCCATCGCGAAGTGCGGGGCGAGCTGCAGACGGTGGTGGTCGGCCAGCGCGGCCAGGCGCAGGAACGGGGTGATGCCGCCGATGCGGGGCGCGTCGGGCTGGATGATGTCGGCGGCGCCGGCGCGGATCAGCTCGGCGTGCTCGGCGACGCTGGTGAGCATCTCGCCGGTGGCGATCGGGGTGTCCAGGGACGCGGCGAGCGCGGCGTGACCGGCGTGGTCGTAGGCGTCCAGCGGCTCCTCGATCCAGGTCAGCGCGTACTCCTCCAGGGCCCGGCCGAGGCGCTGCGCGGTGGGCCGGTCCCACTGCTGGTTGGCGTCCACCATGAGCGGGACGTCCTCGCCGAGCTTGTCGCGGACGGCCTTCACCCGGGCCAGGTCCACCCGGGCGTCGGGATGACCGAACTTGATCTTGATGCCGCCGATGCCGCGTCCGACCGCGGCGGTCGCGTTGGCGAGGACCTCGTCCAGCGAGGCGTGCAGGAACCCGCCGGAGGTGTTGTAGCAGCGCACCGAGTCGCGGTAGGCGCCCAGCAGCTTGGCCAGCGGCAGCCCGGCGCGCCTGGCCTTCAGGTCCCACAGCGCGATGTCCAGGGCGGCGATCGCCTGGGTGGACAGTCCGCTGCGCCCGACCGACGCGCCGGCCCAGACCAGCTTCTCCCACAGCCGGGCGATGTCGCTGGGGTCCTCGCCGAGCAGCTCGGCGGCGATCTCCCTGGCGTGCGCGTACTGGCCGCGGCCACCGGCCCGCTTGGAGTAGCCGAAGCCGAGCCCGTGCAGCCCGTCCGCGGTGTCGATCTCGGCGAACAGCAGGGCCACCTCCGTCATCGGCTTCTGCCGTCCGGTCAGCACCTTGGCGTCGCTGATCGGGGTGTCCAGCGGCAGCAGGACCGAGGACAGGCGGACCCGGACGATGCGGTCGGTCGTCGTCATCGCAGCTCCTTGTCGGGGTGGTCGACACCGGGGGTCTAGTGCACGGCCGTCAGCCACAGGTGCGCGGCCAGGCCGAGGCCGGCGAGGGCGATCGCGACGCGCAGCGGCCGCTCCGGCAGCCGCCGGACGAGCGCGGGACCGGTCCAGCTGCCGGCCAGCGCGCCGCAGGCGAGCACGGCGGCGGCGGTCCAGTCGACCGGGGCCCAGAAGGCGTAGCCGATCGCCGCGACGAGGTTGGCGCCGCCGGTGGCGAGGTTCTTCACCGCGTTGGTCACCGCGAGCGGCTCGGTCGCCGACACCGACAGCACGGCCAGCATCAGCACGCCCGCCGCGGCACCGAAGTACCCGGCGTACAGGCCGATCAGCACGACGGCCACCGTCAGCGGCGCGCCGCGCGGGGCGGTGCCGGCGGCCATGGCGCGCCGGTCGGCGAGTGCGCGCAGCCGGTCGCGGGCCAGCAGCAGCACCGAGCCGAGGGCGATCAGCCAGGGCACGACGAGTTCGAAGACGCCGTCCGGCGTGCTCAGCAGCAGCGCGGCGCCGAGGGTTCCGCCCACGGCGGCGAGCGCGACCAGTCTGACGGTGCGGCGCCGCTGACCGCGCAGTTCGGCGCGCGACCCGGCGGCGGCGCCGACCGTGGTGGAGAACAGCGCCACGGTGTTGGTGACGTTGGCCGCCACCGGCGGCAGCCCGACGGCGAGCAGCGCGGGGTAGCTGAACAGCGACGCCAGGCCCGCGACCGACCCGGCCAGGCCGGACGCGACGCCGGCGAGCAGCAGCAACGCCGTGGCGCCGGCCCCCACCGCCTCCGTCCCCGCCTCAGATGCCGGCGGCCAGGTCGGCGGCGGACGGGTCGACCGGGGCCATCCGCTCGATGGCCAGCCGGGTGCGCTCCATCGCGGCCAGGATCTCCCGCCTGCGGTCCTCGTCGAGCCCGGCGATCGGCACCGAGCAGCTGATCGCGTCGGTGGCCGGGCTGGTGTAGCGCAGCGCGAGGCCGAAGCAGGTGATCCCGGCGTAGTTCTCCTCGTTGTCGACCGCGTGCCCGCGCCGCCGGGTCAGTTCCAGGTCGCGCAGCAGCGCGTCGTGGTCGGTCAGCGTGTGGGGGGTGAGCGGGGTGAGCTCGCGGGGGACGTGCGGGTCCACCCCGGCGCCGGGGGCGGTGGCGTCGAGACGTTCGGCCAGCAGGGCCTTGCCCATCGCGGTGCTGTAGGCGGGCAGGCGGCGGCCGACCCGGCTGAACGGGCGGATGTAGCGGTGCGACTCCCTGGTCGCCAGGTAGACGATGTCGGTGCGGTCGAGACGGCCGAAGTGGATCGTCTCGTCCAGCTCGGCGCTCAGGTCGGTGATGTGCGGCTGGACGATCCGCAGGTAGGGGTCGGTGTCCAGGTAGGTGGTGCCGGCCAGCAGCGCGCGGATGCCGATGCTGTAGAGCGTCCCGGACGGGTCGCTGCGCACCCAGCCGTGCTCGACCAGCGTGCGGATCAGCGCGTACACGCTGCTGCGCGGCGCGCCGAGCGCCTCGCTCAGCTCGCGCAGGCGGGCCGGGCGGTTCTGCCGCGACGCCAGCAGCTCCAGCAGCTCGACGGTGCGCGCCGCGGACTTCACGCCCCGCACGCCGCCGGTCTGCGCCGCCTTGGCGGTCGCGCCGTCGGCCGCGTCGCCGCTTCCGCCGGAGAAGGCCGGTCCGTCGGAGGAGGGTCGGCTCATCACACCCCGTTCACGTCCGCTGGCGGAAAGATCCGATTGATCATTGACAACATACCAGAAGGGGAGCCAAAGTGTTCGCCACGCGTTCGTTCGTCTACATATGGAGACGGCTTGACTGAAACGTATATGGACGAGGCGCAGCGGACGGAACGGGTCGCCACGGTCGTGGAGCGGCTGCGCCGCGGCATGGACACGGCGGTCCTGTCGTTTCCGCTCACCGCGTTCGACGCCGACGGCCGGCTCGCCCCGGACGCCTACCGCGCCTACGTGCGCGGCCAGGTGGCGGCGCGTCCCGGCGCGCTGTTCCCCTGCTGCGGCACCGGCGAGTTCTTCTCCCTGTCCGAGCCGGAGTACGAGACGTGCGTCGCGATCGCCGTCGAGGAGGCGGACGGCGCGCTGCCGGTGGTGGCGGGCGCCGGGTACGGCTGGGCGCAGGCCGCCCGCTTCGCCGCCCACGCCGAACGCGCCGGCGCCGACGCCCTGCTGCTGATGCCGCCGTACCTCACCGAGGCGCCGCAGCACGGGATCGTCGAGCACGTCCGGCGCGTCGCCGCGAGCACCGACCTGCCGATCATCGTGTACCAGCGCGCGCAGGTGCGGATCGCGGCGTCCAGCGTCCCGGACCTGGCCGCGATCCCGAACGTGATCGGCCTCAAGGACGGCCACTGCGACCTGGACCGGCTGCAGCGGGTACGGCTCGTCGCGCCGCCGGAATGGCTGTTCTTCAACGGCGCCGCCACCGCCGAGATGCAGGCGCGGGCGTACCGCGCGATCGGCGTACCGGCCTACTCCTCGGCCGTCCACGCCTTCGCCCCCGAGATCTCGCAGACGTTCTTCGCCGCGCTGCGCGCCGACGACCGGGCGCGGGTGGACGAGCTGCTGCGGGAGTTCTACCTGCCGTTCGTCGAGCTGCGCGACCGGGGCACCGGGTACGCCGTCTCCCTGGTCAAGGCCGCGGCCCGGCTGCGCGGCATCGACGTCGGGCCGGTGCGGGCGCCGCTCGCCGACCCCGAACCGGCGCACCTGGAGGCGCTGGACGCGCTGCTGGACAGGGGCCTGGACCTCGTGGGCGCCACCCGCTGAGCCGCTCCCTTCCCACCCCCGCCGAGGAACCCGCGAAGGAGACCGCGATGTCCCGCCCGGTGCCGAAGATCGTCAGGGCGACGGTCACCCCGATCCTGATCTCCGATCCGCCCCTGCTGAACGTGCTCGGCGTGCACCAGCCGTACACCCCGCGGTGCGTCGTCGAGCTGGAGACCGACACCGGTGTCACCGGTGTCGGCGAGACCTACGGTGACACCGGCTATCTCGCCGCGGCCCGCTCCCTGGCCGCCGCCGTGACCGGTCGGCCGCTCACCGCCCTCAACGGCCTGCTCGACCTGGCCTACGAGGCGGCCGGGCTGACCGGCGACACCCCCGAGACGGGCGCGGAGTTCGACCCCGCCGGGCTGCGCGGCCGCCGCACCAACGAGAAGCTGATGCGCAGCGTCGTGTCGGCATTCGAGGTGGCGAGCCTGGACGCGCTCGGCAAGACCGTCGACCTGCCGGTGCACGCCCTGCTCGGCGGCAAGGTCCGCGACCGCGTCGACTACAGCGGCTACCTGTTCTACCGCTGGGCCGAGCACCCGGCGGCGGACGCCCCGGCCGCCGGCCTTCCGCACGACGACTGGGGCGCCGCCCTCGACCCGGACGGCATCGTCCGACAGGCGCGGCGCTTCGCCGACCGGTACGGGTTCCGCTCGTTCAAGCTCAAGGGCGGCGTGTTCGAGCCCGCCCAGGAGATCGAGGCGATCAGGGCGCTGGCCAAGGCGTTCCCCGGGCACCCGCTGCGCCTGGACCCCAACGGCGGCTGGTCGGTCGACACCAGTGTGCGCGTCGCCGAGGAACTGGGCGACCTGCTGGAGTACATGGAGGACCCCACCACCGGCGTCGACGGCATGGCCGCCGTCCACGCCCGCACCGGGGCGCTGATGGCGACGAACATGTGCGTCACCACGTTCGGCGAGATTCGCGAGGCGTTCGCCAGGAACGCCGTCCAGGTGGTGCTGTCCGACCACCACTACTGGGGCGGCCTGCACGCCACCCGCGAGCTGGCGGCCGTGTGCCGGGTCCACGACGTCGCCCTGTCCATGCACTCCAACACCCATCTCGGCATCAGCCTGGCCGCGATGACGCACGTCGCCGCCGTGGTGCCGAACCTCACCTACGCCTGCGACAGCCACCGCCCCTGGCAGACCGAGGACGTGATCACCGAGCCGCACGTCTTCACCGGCGGCGCGCTGACCGTCCCCGACACCCCCGGCCTCGGCGTCGAGCTGGACCGCGACGCGCTGGCCGCGCTGCACGAGCGCTGGCTGCGGCTGCCGGAGTTCCGCGACCGCGACGACGTGGCCGCGATGCGCCGGGCCGACCCCTCGTGGTCCCAGCCACCCCTGCCCCGCTGGTGAACCAGGAATCGGAGATGAACATGTCGACGAGGAGACCACGCGGCCGCGTCGCGACCGCCCCGACCGCCCTCCCCCGCCGCCGCTTCCTCGCCGCCGGGGCCGCGCTGGCCCTGGCCGTGACCGCGCTGCCCGCCTGCTCGGTGGAGGGCGGCGGATCGTCCGGCGGCGACGGCGGGGACTACCCCAGCCGCGCGGTGGAGTTCACCGTGCCGACCGAGCCCGGCGGCAGCACCGACACGATCACGCGGGCGCTGGCCAAGAGCATCGAGAAGCCGCTCGGCGCGCAGGCCGTCGTGGTCAACAAGCCGGGCGCCAACGGCAAGATCGCCGGCAAGGACGTCTTCTCCGGCAAGCCCGACGGCTACCGGGTCGCGGTGATGCCGCAGTCGCTGTTCGCGATCGGCCCGCTGATGGTCAAGGACCCCGACGCGGTGAAGCTGGAGGACATGACCTTCGTCAAGGGCCTGACCGTCGAGGACTTCGTCCTGGTCGTGCCCAAGGACTCCAAGGCCAGGACCCTCAAGGACCTGGTGGAGTCGGGCGACGTCCGCTACGGCACCACGGGCGCCGGAACGGGCAGCCAGCTCGCGCAGGCCCTGCTGTTCGGCCTCGCCAAGGTGCGCGCCACCGCGGTGCCGTTCGACGGCGGCGCCCCGCTGGCGTCCGCGCTGCTGGGACGCAAGGTGGACGCCGGAGCGCTGCACCCCGCCGACGCCGTCAAGCACATCGAGGCGGGCAACCTGCGGCCGCTGGCGGTGTTCGGGAGCCGGCGCTCGCAGGCGCTGCCGGACGTGCCCACCGCCACCGAGTCCGGTTACAAGATCGTCGTCGACCAGCGCCGGTTCGTCGCCGCCCCCGCCGGGCTGCCCGCCGCCGTGCGCGACAAGCTGGCCGAGGCGATCGACAGGGCCGTGGCCTCCCCCGAGTACGGCCAGGTCCTGCAGCGCAACCACATCGGCCGCTGGGACGCGGGCGGCGACGAGGTCGGCAGGCAGCTCACCAAGAGCCGCGACGACTTCGCCGCGATGACCAAGACCCTCGGCATCGACCTCACGGGCCAGAGATGAGCACGCACGGCCGGCCGCCCGCCGGAGGCCCGGCCACCGCCCCGTCCTCGCCGAGCGCGCCGGACACGGCACCGGACGGGGACGGGGCGGCGCCGGTGAGCGCGTCGTACGCGCGGCGGCAGAACATCGTCGCGGCACTGGTGCCGCTGGTGTTCGGGCTGGTCATGGCGGTGCTGTCCTGGCGGCTCGGGGTCGGCGACCTGGCCGACCCCGGCCCCGGGCTCTGGCCGCTGATCGTCAGCGTGGCCCTGGTGGTGCTCGCCGCGGCGCTGGTCCTGCGGTCGCGGCCGACCGGCGCGGAGGAGCGGTTCACCGGCGACGCGGTGCTGGTCGCCGCCGGCGCGGCCTCGCTCGCCGGCTACGCGCTGCTGTTCGAACGGGTCGGCTTCGAGATCCCCACCGTCGCGCTGCTGGTGCTGTGGCTGCGCGTGCTCGGACGCGAGTCGTGGCGGATCACCGTCGCCGTCTCGCTCGCCACCACCGCGGCCGCCTACCTGCTGTTCATCACGGCGCTCGGGGTGTCGCTGCCCCACCTGGTGCACATGTAGAGGACGCCCACCATGGACTACTTCTCCCCCGTGCTCGACGGCTTCGGGGTCGTCTTCCAGCCCGCGAACCTGCTCTACTGCCTGCTGGGCGTCACCCTCGGCATGGTCATCGGCGTGCTGCCCGGCCTGGGCCCGGCCGCCACGATCGCCGTGCTGCTGCCCGTCACCTACGGCATCGAGCCCACCGCGGCGATCATCATGCTGGCCGGGATCTTCTACGGCGCGCAGTACGGCGGGACGATCACCTCGGTGCTGCTGCGGCTGCCCGGCGAGGCGTCCAGCGTGGTCACCGCGATCGACGGCCACGAGATGGCCCGGCGCGGCCGCGCCGGGGCGGCGCTGGGCATCTCGGCGATCGGGTCCTTCGTCGGCGGGACGATCGCGATCGTCGCGCTGACCCTCGTCACGCCGCTGGTGGCCCGGTTCGCGGTGGACTTCGGCCCGGCCGAGTACACCATGCTGGCGCTGCTCGGCATCCTCATGGTGACCACCCTGGGCAGCGGGTCCGTGCCACGCAGCCTGCTGATGGCCGCGCTGGGCCTGCTGCTGGCGACCGTCGGCCAGGACCCGCTGGTCGGCACCGCCCGCCTGACGTTCGGCAGCGACGGGCTGCTCGACGGCATCGACTTCGTGATCGTCGCCATGGGCCTGTTCGGGGTCGGCGAGCTGCTCTACAACCTGGAGTCGCTGCGCCGTCCGGGTCCCCCCGCCGCGAAGGTCGGATCGGTGTACCCGTCGCGCGCGGACCTGCGCGCGTCCCGGGGCGCCATCTCGCGCGGCTCGGTCATCGGGTTCGTCCTGGGCATCCTGCCCGGCGGCGGGGCGACGATGTCGTCGATGGCGGCGTACGCGGTGGAGAAGAAGGCCGCCCGGCGTCCCGAGGAGTTCGGCAAGGGCGCCATCCAGGGCGTCGCCGGGCCGGAGACCGCCAACAACGCCGCCGCCACGTCCTCGTTCATCCCGCTGCTGTCGCTGGGCATCCCGGCGAACGCCACGATGGCCGTCATGTTCGGCGCGCTCATGCTGCAGGGCATCACGCCGGGGCCGCTGCTGGTGGACGAACGGCCCGACCTGGTGTGGGGCGTCGTCAACTCCATGTACGTCGGCAACCTGCTGCTGCTGGCGATGAGCCTGCCGCTCATCGGGATCTTCGTGCGGATCCTGCGGGTACGGGCGGCGATCCTGGCCCCGGTGACGGTCCTGATCACGATGCTGGGCGTCTACACCGTCCGCAACAACGTGTTCGACATGTTCCTGGTGACGGGCCTCGGCGTGCTGGGCTACCTGATGAAGAAGGTCGGCTTCGAACCCGGCCCGCTGGTGCTGGCGTTCGTGCTCGGCGGCATCCTGGAACCGGCCTTCCGCCGCGCGCTGCGCACCTTCGAGGGCGACCTCACCGGCTTCCTCACCGAACCCATCGCCGCCACCCTGCTCGGCGCGATCGTCGTCCTCATCCTGGCCCCACCGACCCTCCGCACCCTGACCCGCCGCCGCAAACCCGCCCCAGCCCCCAAAAACCCGGCCCTCACCTGACCACCCGTGAGCCCCCGGCACCCTGCCCCCCGCGGCCGGACGTGTTCAACGAGATTCTCGACGACTTCCTGCGCACCCTGTGACCACGAGCCGGCGGGCCGATGAGTCCCGGCCGTGCGGGGAGTCTGCCTTCACATGACAGTGCTGATGGAAGGTGTCGTCGCGCTCGTCACGCCGGAGGGGACCGCAAGGGTGGTCGCGGACGACCATCCCGACGGGATCTGCCTCGACGCCGAGGGCGCCGTCTGGTACGCCGACGTGGGCAACCGCCACTGCGTGCGGATGCGGGAGGGCGGCGAGGTGCTCGGGACGGTCGAGCTGGATCGCGGTGCGTTCGCCTGCGCGCTCAGCCGTGGCGGCGACCCGCGGCTGTACGTCGTCGGCCAGCGGTTCGGTGAGGGCGAGGCCGCGGGACCGACGGGGCAGGTCGTCGCGTTCCCGGCCCCCGTCCCCGGCGCCGGCAGGCCGTAAGCCGTACCGGTTTCTGACATCCTTTGCCGTATGTCCCTGTCGCATCTGCCCGACTCGGCGCATCCGCGGGTGGCCGTCGACCCGGCCGTCCCCGCCGAGGACCGGCGGGCGCTGCGCGAGAACCAGGACCTGCTGACACCGGCCACGAGCCCCATGCCCGGCCGGTTGCACGTGCTGACCGGCGGTCCCGTCGTCCGTCTCGTCCGCAGGCTCCACGGCCGCTACATCGTGGCGGCCGACCTCGATCCGGACGCGAAGATCCTGCTGTGCAGGGCGCAGGAGGCGATCGACACGGTGCTGGAGTCCGAGGTGAACAAGGCCGGGCTGCTCGACGGCATGGACAACGCACTCACCCTTCCCGCCGAGGAGTGGGAGATCGCCCAGACGCTCATGACCCACTCCCGGATGCGGGAGGAACAGCGGCGGCTCCGCGCGTCCGGTCTGACACCGCTGGAGAAGTCCCGGTTCGCCCCGCAGCGCGACGCCCTGCGCCGTTCCGTGGCGGCGGTGACCGAGCGGATCGAGGCCCTGGAGGAGTACGCCGCGCGTACGGCGGCGGCCGACGCCGTCTACCGGAGGCAGCGGCGCCGGACGCTGCCGCCGCCCGACAACAGCGCGGAGATCCTCGAACTGGAACGGCGCAACGAGGCCTACGAGGAACTCCACGCCCGCACCGTCGCGCACGAGCTGGCGGCCGAACGGATCGAGGAGCTGGCCGAGGACGCCTCGGAGATCGAGTCCGCCCTGCGCCAGGCCACCGACGCGGCCCGGCGCGTCGGTGACACGTCCACGTCCTGACCGTCCACCGTGGGCGCCTCCGGGCCCGGCCGGTGCCGCGGTGTTCCTCGCCGTCAGGCCGGCGGCCAGTTGCGGAGCACGCTGTCGAGGGCGTCCAGGATCCTGGACCAGGAGGCCTCCACGTCCCGTGCGTGGTGCCGGAACCCGCCCGCGGTCTCCAGGCTGACATAGCCGTGGAACATGCCGCCCAGCATCCGTACCGCGTCGGTCTGGTCGGGCTCTGACAGCCCGTAGCCGCGCAGGATCGCCCGCGTCATCTGCGCGTGCCGTCCCGCCGCGCTCCTGGCCGCGGTCTCGGGGTCCAGCTTCATCTGCGCCGCGGCGTACCTGCCCGGATGCCGTTTGGCGTAGTCGCGGTACGCGCCGGCGAAGGCCACCAGCGCGTCCTTGCCCGCACGTCCCGCCAGCGCGGCGGCGACCAGGTCGGCGAGCTCGGCCAACGCCAGCAGCGCCACCTGTGTCCGCAGGTCGTGGGCGTTCTTGATGTGCGAGTAGAGGCTGGCCTCCTTGACGCCGAACCGGCGCGCCAGCGCCGCGACGGTCACGTTCTCGAAGCCGACCTCGTCGGCCAGGTCCGCCCCCGCGCGAGCCAGGCGCTCCACGGTCACCCCGGCACGTGCCATAGGCCCCATCCCGCCTTCCTATGGAATTAAATCGTTTGCCTAAGTCTATTAGGCAAACTAGCCTCGCCGCCCATGGAACCACTCACCGAACACGACATCCGCACGTCGTTCGTCAACTGCTCCAAGGGGGAGGCCAAGCGCCTGGGCCTGCCCAAGGACTTCGCCGACCTGCCCTGGGACGACCTTGACTTCCTGGGGTGGCGAGATCCGGGCGCACCCGAACGCGCCTACCTGGTCGCCCCGCGGAACGGCCGCCTCCTGGGGATCTCCCTGCGCGTAACCTCCAGCTCGTCGCGCGGCTTCACCTCGCGCAGCATGTGCTCGGTGTGCCTGACCACGCGTACCGCCGGCGGGGTGGCGCTGATGACGGCGCGCCGCACCGGCGACGCCGGCCGCCAGGGCAACTCGGTCGGGCAGTACCTGTGCGGCGATCTCGACTGCTCGCTCTACGTCCGCGGCAAGAAGGAGTCCGTCGCGCGCGGGGGGCTCAGCGAGTCGCTCACCCTGGACGAGAAGTTGGCACGCGTCCAGGCCAACCTGGACGCGTTCATCGAGAAGGTGGTCCGGTGATCACTCGCAGCGGTCTTTCGCCGGGTGCTCATGGCGCGGCCTGGACGAAGGTCCTGTAGTTGGGCCGGGCCGGGTGCGCGAGGGCCAGCGGTCCGGCGGCCATCGCGCGGACGAGCGTCTCGGTGACCCGGGTGACGAACCGGCGCCCCTCCTCGGTGATCCCGTGTCCGCAGGCGGGGCCGCGCATGGCGCAGACCCAGCGCATCGTGCCGGTGGCGAACACGCCCGCGCCTCTTCCGGCGGTGTAGTACGAGGCGTGCGCGACGGCCGGACGATCGCCGCAGGTGATCCGGGAATGCGCGACGATCTCCAACGTGGCCGGTGTGGGCCCGTCGCGGTTCACCGCGTCCGCCTCCGGGCCGATGACGCCGGGGAAGCGCGTGCCCGCGCGGACGCCGGTGCCGCGGAACAGCCAGAAGTCGGGGCGGTGCACGGTGAAGGGCCCCTCGGCCGGGAAGCAGACGTACTGGATGCCGATGATGTCGCTTTCCGGGCGCGGCATCGGCGGCAGCCGCCAGTCCTGGGTTGACTCGGCCGGGTCGGTGCGCGACACCGGATCGGCCGCGGCGTCCTTGTAGCAGACCACCAGGCGGTCGGCGCCCAGCCGCGTCGGGGCGAACCGGATGTGCCGGTTGACGGCGTTGGCGCCGAGGAAGGCGATGTTGACGCCCCGGTCGCGGGCCTGCGTGGCGTGGCGACGCATGGCGGACGACCAGTACTCGTCGTGCCCGAGGGTGAGCAGGCCGCGCGCCCCGTCCAGCAGGCGGGGGTCGGCGTGCAGGTCGTTGTCGGTCGCGTACGCCAGGGGCACGCCCAGCTTCTCGGCCAGGGCGATGGCGGGCTGTTCGTAGGCCATGAACTTGCCCGCGCCGTTGCCGTCGTAGGGCCGGTCGAAGCTGACGGCGGTGGCCCGGTCGGCCATCCCGCCGGACGGCCCCTTGTAGAGATCGTGGCCGCCCCACATGTTGTAGGCCTGCCAGGTCGTGGTCGCGTTCAGCACGACGACGCGTCCCCGGGCGGCGGGCGACCGGACGGTCACCGGCACGTACCGTTGCGCGCCCGAGACGGCCGTCAGCCTGATCAGGTAGCTGCCCTCGGGCCATCCGGCGGTGGAGACGGTCAGCGACGGCCGCCACGGCGCCGTCACCGTCCGCGTGGTCGCGTCGACCTGGGCGGGCGCCTGCCGCACGCCCGGGTTGCGACCGGACCGCCACACCCTGCGCGCCTGCGCACCGCCGTACCAGCCCATGCGGAACGCCTCGGCGGTGAAGCCGGGCGTGGTGGTGGAGACGAACAGCCGGAAGGACTCGCCCGGCAGCACGCTCACGTGGTCGGCGTAGCCCTCGATCTCGTGCTCGGCCCCCTTGCGCCGCACCCGCCAGTCCGCCGTTCCCGTCCTGCCGTTCTCGGCGTCCGCGCTCGTCCCGAGCGCTCCCCGGGGGTCGGCTCGTTCGCCGGACGGCGTGCACGCCCCGGTCACCACCACGATCAGCGGAACAAGCGCCGCCGCGACCGGCCGCCGAATGCCCCCCGCCACGACACCCCCACGACAGTTCGCCCTTTTCGCCCTTATCGCGCCAATCCCCTCATCGCCGGGCTAGAAGCCAAAGCACCGGCCAAACCTGATCAAACCGCCCGTCTCATCGGAGAAAGCGCCGGAGCCGAGAGCAAAGCCGCTTGGCGCGGTGTCCGCTCGGGGGCGGATCATGGGGCGGGATGGATGAGCGAGCGGTTGAGGGTCTGTACGCGGCCTTCGAGGACGTGCCACGGCCGAGGGTCGTGGCGGGGTGTCCGTGTTGCGTCGAGCCGGACGAGGACAGGGCGCTGCTCGCACGGCCGTTGCGGGAGCTCGGCGTCGACGATCTGGGCAGGTACGCCGCCAAGGCGATGACCACCTGGGGGACGGACGAGGATTTCCGCTACTTCGCGCCCCGACTGCTCGAACTGGCCGCCGACGACGCCTTCGGCTGGCCCAGCGTGGAGATCGTCTTCGGCAAGCTCGGCATGGTCCCGTGGGGGCAGTGGCCGCAGCGTGAGGCCCTCGAACGTTTCCTGGCCGCGTTCTGGTCGCGGACGTTGACGCGCCACCCGGCCCATCCGGACGCCGGTACGGCGTTGTGCGCGCTGTCCCTGGCCGTCTGCGACGTCACCCCCTACCTGGACGAGTGGGAGCGGCTCGACACCGGCGCGGCCATCCGGCATCTGCGCGACTTCGCCACCGAGGGACTGATCCGGCGGCGCGGCAAGTGGGTGCGGTTGCGCAACGCGCACTGGGACACCGGCGGCCGGCCGCATCGCCAGGCCATCGCGTGGTTCACCGAAGGCCCGGCACTGCGCGCCGTGCACGCGGCCTTCGAGCGGACCGACGACGAGCCGACGCTCGAACTGCTCCTGGAGATCGAGCAGTCGCTGTCGACGCCGGGCGGCTGAACGACTCGGGCCGCGGTGGACCAGGGGCCCGCCCGCGGAGCGCGGACGGGCCCCGATCGCGAACGGCACGGCGTCCGGTGCCACCACGGCCGCGCCCCGCGAACGTCAGCGGTCGATGTTGGCCATGTACGTCTCGTCCGCCTGCGCTCCCGCGACGGCGCCGCGAGGCACGAGGATCTCCAGACGCTCGAACACCGCGTCGGGCAGGTCCAGATCGGCGGCGGCCGCGTTGGCCCGCACGTTGGCGACGCGGCGCGTGCCCGGGATCGGGAAGGCGCCCCGGCGCAGCAGCCAGGCCAGCGCGAGCTGGGCGGACGTGACGCCGTACTGGTCGGCCAGGGTCGCGACCGCGTCGGCGAGGGACACGTTGCGGCCGAGGTTGCCGCCCTGGAAACGCGGATTGCCGCGCCGCCAGTCGGCGCCGCCGAAGTCGGCGGCCGAGCGGACCGCGCCGCCGATCAGCCCGCGCCCCAGCGGGCTGTAGGCGACGAAGCCGACGCCCAGTTCGGCGCAGGCCGCCAGGATCTCGTCCTCCGGGTCCCGGCTGAACAGCGAGTACTCGGTCTGCACGGCGGTGATCGGGTGCACCGCGTGCGCACGGCGCAGCGTGCGCGCCGACACCTCCGACAGGCCGATGTGCCCGATCTTCCCGGCCGCGACCTGCTCGGCCAGCGCGCCCACGGTGTCCTCGATCGGCGTCGTGGGGTCCAGCCGGTGCAGGTAGTACAGGTCGACGTGGTCGGTGCCGAGCCGGGTCAGGCTGGCCTCCAGGGCCGTGCGGACGTGGCCGGGACGGCCCAGGCCGCGCACCAGGACGCCCCGCTCGTCCTGGTTCCCGCCGAACTTGGTGGCGAGCACGATCTCGTCACGGCGGCCGGCGAGCACCCGTCCGATGAGGCGCTCGCTGTGCCCGTCGCCGTAGATGTCGGCGGTGTCGATGAACGTGACGCCCGCGTCCACGGCGGCGGCCAGCGTCGCGGCGGCCTGGTCCTCGGTCACGTCCGCGTAGATGCCCGGGGCCAGCGTCATGGCCCCGAAGCCGATGACCGACACCTTCGGGCCTCGTTCTCCCAGGGTGCGATAGCGCACGCCGGATTCACCTCTCTCTGCGTCGTCCGGTGTCTCCAGCCTCGCCGCCGGGCGTCCGGCCAGCCAGTGTCCACCGGAGACCAGTACCGGCAGGACTAGCCTGGACGGCATGCCGACGCGTGAGATGGCCGAGTTCCTGCGCTCGCGGCGTGACCGGATCCGCCCGGAGACCGTGGGCCTGCCCGCCGGCGGCCGCAGGAGGGCGCCCGGACTGCGCCGCGCCGAGGTCGCCCAGCTGGCGGGCATCAGCCCGGACTACTACATGCGCCTGGAGCAGGGCCGGTCGGTGCGTCCCTCGCCGTCGGTGCTGGACGCGCTGGCGCGGGCGCTGCTGCTGAATCCCGACGAACGCGACCACCTCTACCGGCTGGCGAGGTCCGAGCCCGCCCCGCTGCGCCGGCACGAGGACGAACGGGTCGACCCGGGCGTCCTGCGGCTGCTGGAGCGGCTCGACCGCGTCCCGGCGTACGTGCTCAACGGCCGTCTCGACGTGCTGGCCTGGAACGCCATGTCCGCCGCGCTGGTCACCGACTTCGCCGCGATGCCCCGGCGCAACCTGATCTGGTTCGCGTTCTGCGACCCGCGGGCACGCTCGTTCTACGTCGAGTGGGAGCTGATGGCACGGCACGGCATCGCCCAGTTGCGCGCCGCGACGGGCCTGGACCCCGGCAACGCCGCCACCCGCGCCCTCGTCGAGGAGCTGACCGAGCGCAGCCCGGAGTTCCGCCGCTGGTGGGACCGGCAGGACGTGAAGGGACCGAGCATCGGACGCAAGGAGTTCCAGCATCCGCAGCTCGGACGGCTGTCCCTGGACTACGTCGGCATGCTGCTGCCGGGCACCGTCGACCAGCAACTCGTCACCTACACCGCCGCGGCGGGCAGTCCGTCCGAGGCCGCGCTGGACGAGCTGGCCGAGCGGGTCGCGATGCGCTGAGGCCCGTCAGCCGGCGACCTTGACGTCGGTGTGCTCGGCGGGCCAGCCCGCCACGGGCAGCACCCAGCGGTCGGCGTGCACCAGACGGGCGGGCAGGCCGACCGCGGTCAGCCAGCGGGCGGCGTCCACGCCGCGGGCGAGCGCCGCGGCCGCGGCGGCGTTCGCGTCCACGCAGGTGGCGGCGGCGACCGACACGGTGCGCCACGGGCGGCGCCGCGCGGGCCCGCCGATGTGCGCGACGGTGACGCCGTTCGGCAGGGTCCGGGTGGGCGTCGCCGGCGGACCGCAGGTCGACAGCCCGCCGCCGACGACGGTGACGTCCTGCCCCGGCGACGCGGCGCCCGGCCGGTCGGGCACCCGAACCTGCCAGCCGCCGTCCGGGGCGGGCCCCGCCATGGCGATGTCGTCCCCGAGGGCGACCAGCACTCCCGCGCCGGTCGCGGCGGCGGCCCGGGCGGCGCGGTCGGCGGCGAACGCCCTGGCGACCCTGTCCAGGTCCAGCGTGACGCCGCCGGGCATCCGGACCGTGTGAGCCTGCCGGTCGACGCGGATGGCACGCCAGCCGCCCGTGCGGGTCGGGTCCACCAGGCCGCCGGTCAGCTCGGCCACGCGCCGCGCCGCCAGCAGGATCTCCAGGAACAGCGAGGTGACGTGCACCGTCCTGCCGCGCGCGTCGTTCACCCTGGCCAGCTCGGAGCCGGGCCGGTGGGGGCCGCACGCGGCGTCGACCGCGTCCAGCACCCGCAGCGCCGCCTCCCGCGCGGGCACCAGCAGGCTCGGCTCGCCGACGACCAACGTGACCGATCCGTCCCCGTCACTCCATTTCCGCGGCATAACGCCCCCTTTTTGTCGTCCCCCGGTCGCCATCCTCATACAGGATCGCCACCGGTCATGAAAGGGCGCTTAATGCCGGCCTCAGCCGACCTGAGAAAACCGACCGCGACATCTCCCCCGCCGAAACGGCGGCAACACGCAACCCGGCCGCCACCTGCGATCTTCATCTGGCGGACACCCGGCGCACGCACCTGACCGCCGCCATCACGACCGAGCTAACCGGACCGATCGCCGCGCCCGCCCTTCAAGCGGGCGGCGGGGTGCTCGCACGTCGGCCAGGTTCTCGACGCGGCGCCACGATGAGCGGCCGGGTCACGGCGGACCCGCCGTCTTCCCTGACCATCGCTCAGGCATTGACACGGCCCGCCGCGCCGGGTTTCACTTCTCGAGCAATCCATGTGCATGATAGCTATGGTTATCAGGAGTGCTCAGATGATCAAGCGGAGAAGGCGGCGCGCGTCCGTACCGGCGATGGCGGCGGCGGTGGCCGTGGCGGTCGGCGGGCTCCAGCCGGCGGTCCACCTGGTCAGCCCGCTGGTGCGGGCCCCATCGGCGGGCGGGCCGGATTGCCGTGCGGAACGCTTCAAGCCACTGCGACTGCCCGGCGCGCGGATCACCGGTGTGCGCACCGCGCTCACCCGCGGGGGGCAGGCCCAGATCACCCCGCCGTCCGGGACGTCCGTGCCCGGCCGCGTGTTCTGCGAGGTCGAGATCGCGCTGACCCACGGCCGTGAGGGGACGCGGGGCCTGCCGGCCGACGACGTGCACGTCTGGGTCTGGCTGCCGAAGGACTGGAACGGCCGGCTCCAGGCCGTCGGCGGCGGCGGCACGAAGGCGACCTACGGCGCGCCGTCGATGGTCGCCGCGCTCCAGGCCGGCTACGCGGTCACCGCCAGCGACGCGGGCCTGTCCGTGCAGAACCCGCGGTCCGACATCTTCCTGACCGACGGCGAGTTCAACTGGCAGTTGTTCGAGAACTGGTCCTACCGCAGCGTGCACGAGAACGCCGTCCTCGCGAAGGACGTCGTGCGGCGGCACTACGGGAAGCCGGCCCGGTTCTCGTATTGGAACGGCTGCTCGAACGGGGGCCGCCAGGGGGTTGAGATGACCCAGCGGTTCCCCGACGACTTCGACGGGGTGCTGGCTGCGGCGCCGGCCATCTACGGGGCCGAACGGCTCAACATGACGATGTCCTGGCCGGGGTTCCTGCAGAACGACGCGTTCGGCGGCTTCATCCCGACATGCAAGATGGAGGCCATGTCCAAGGCCGTCGTCCGGGCGTGCGACGGTGCGGACGGAGTGGTCGACGGGCTCGTCGGCAATCCGGCGGCCTGCGACTACCGCAGGACGCTGGCCGGGCAGGTCGGCCGGTCGTTGCCCTGCGGCAAGATCACCGCACGTGAGGCCGAGGTGGCGACCAGGATCTTCCAGGGTCCGCGGACCGCGGCCGGACGGTTCATGTGGTACGGCTACACGCCGGGCACCGACCTGACCGGTGCGACCTTCGGCGCCTACGACGGCTGGCCGATCCGCAACTTCCTCAAGCACGACCCGGCCTACGACTGGCGGACGTCGAGCACCGACGAACTGATCAACGTCTTCGGCCCCATGTTCCGGAGCCGGCTGGACATCCTGTCCGGCTCGGATCCGGTACTGCTGCCGTTCGCGAACCGGGGCGGCAAGCTGCTGATGTGGCACGGGCTCGCCGACGGGGCGTTCCCCGCCGACCAGTCCGTGCACTACTACAAGGAGGTCGAACAGGTCTCCGGCGAGCGGACGGCCGACTTCTTCCGGCTGTTCCTGGCGCCGGGTGTCGACCACTGCGGCGGAGGCACCGGCCCCGTGCCCACGGACCCGTTCGGTGCCCTGGTCGCGTGGGTCGAGCGCGGCATCGCGCCGCAGACGCTGCCGGCCGCGCGCACCGACAGCGCCGGTGCGGTGGTCCGCGAGCGGGCACTGTGCCCGTACCCGCAGGTGCAGGTCTACCAGGGCGGCGATCCGGACCGTCCGCAGAGCTTCCGCTGCGGCGACTCATTCCCCAAAGCCCCAGGCCAAGGCACGTGACCGGCAGCATGGCCTGCACGGCTGCCATGCGGCCGACCACCGCCGTGACCGCCAAGGAACCCGCGCCGCGTGAGCCGCAACCCGCACCGGCGATCGCGAGCACGAACGCACGTCGCCTCTCGCGCTCTCCGCGGCTTTGCCCATCCTCATCAGCAGCACTTACCACGGGCAAAAAGCCGACGAAGAAGCATACGCGCGGACAACCGGCGGCGCCATGCACGGCGCCGCCGGCGCCTCGGTCGACCGGAATTCGCACTGGGTGACGACATTCACGCTGACACACTTATCTAGCCGAAACGACGAATCAGTCCCTCTGCACGGCAACATGCCTTTCGATGCTGATTCACGGCACGCCATGCCGGAGGGCATTACGGCGCATCCGGCCTAGCAGCGCCCCCGATGCGGACGCCACGAAGCCGAAAGCCAACGTAACGCGCAAGATCGACAAGACTCGGCTCTGATAGGCGCGGATGGCCGACGCACCTATCGCGACCTGCGTCTCCGTTCCTGATCACCGGTTCGGTTCATGCACGCTGCCCGACAAGATCATCGCCGACAGCGTGCTTGGAGACATCCCGTGGCGCCTGCGGGTCCGCTTCCTGAGCGCGACCGCGTCCCGCCTCCAAAACGGGACGTGGGTGGGGGCGGTCAGTGTAGGAGGGTGCCCAGGCGGGTGGCGGTGTCGGCTACCAGGCGGCCCACGGCGTCCTCGTCGGGGGCCTCGAACAGGGACAGGCCGATGCTGGTCTGCGGGTTGGCGCCGGGGACGACGGCGGAGATCCCGATGATGGACGCGGCGATCTCGCCGTAGGAGACGGCGAAGCCGCGGCGGCGGGCCAGGGCGACCTCCTCGCGTTCGCCGGGGACGGGCGGGCGCGCGGCGAGGATCGCCAGCCCGGCCGAGCCGCGGTCGATCGGGTCGACCTGGCCGGGACGGAACGCGACGTGCATCCGGGCACGGCGCGGTTCCACGATCATCAGCATCCGCACCCGGTCGTCGCTCTCCCGCACGACCAGGTGGGCGGTCGCGCCGGTGGCGTCGGTCAACTCCTCCAGCACGGGCCGGGCGAGGGTGCGCAGGTCCTGCTCGACCGGCTCGGCCAGGCGGACCAGGCCGGCGCCGAGCGAGATGCGCTTGAACCGGTCGCGGCGGCACAGGTGGTGGGCCTCCAGGGTCCGGACGAGCCGGTGCGCCACGGTGCGGTGGACGCCGACGGCCTCGGCGATCTCGGTGAGGGTCAGCCCGCGGGGATGGTCGGCGAGCAGTTCCAGGATCTGCAGCCCGTTGTGCAGCGTCTTGGACATCCCGGAATCGACCGCTGACATGGCACTCCTCTTGACGGCTGTGAAGGGGGTCACTTACCGTGTCCGCACATCGCACAACGCGTGCGATAATCGCACACATTACCGGACGGGGCGCCGCGACACCAGGGGCGGCCGGGAGGGTCAGGGTATGTCGCCGGATGACATCGCCACCGACACGCTGCTGGGCATCCAGCGGCTGTACGGGGCGCAGAGCCATCTGATCGACGAGGGCAGGGCGGCGGAGTGGGCGGCGACGTTCACCGCCGACGGCGAGTTCCGCTCGCCGTCCTATCCGGAGCCGGCGGCCGGCGCGCGGGAGCTGACGGCCTTCGCCGAACGCTTCCACGCCTCCGCCCGCGCCGCGGGACTGGTGACCCGCCATGTCCTCACGAACCTGTGGGTCGAGTCGGCCGACGACCACCGCGCCAGGGTCCGCGCCTACCTGCAGATCGTCAGCACCCCGGCGGGCGGCCCGTCCCGGCTGGAGCGGATGACCGTCGTCACCGACGACCTGGTGCGTGCCGGCGGCCGCTGGCTGGTCCGGCGCCGTACCGTCCACCGCGACGACGCCCCACCCGACGACGCGGGCGACGCACCGCGCGGCGGTCCCGGCCGGCGACAGCACGACGAGCACGAGGAGAACGCATGACCGAGCCGGTAGGCCGGGTCCAGACCGCCCCGATGACCGCGCGGTACCCCGAGTTCCCGGGCAAGGTGGCCGTGATCACCGGCGCCGCCCGCGGGATGGGGGCGCGGTTCGCCGCCGGGCTCGCGGCGCGCGGGGTGCACGTCGTCGGCGCCGACATCGACGAGGCGGCGATGGCGGCGACCGCCGAGCTGATCGGCAAGGAGATCGCCGGGGAGCCGGAGCCCGGCCGGGTCGTCGCCGCGCGGATCGACGTGACCAGGCCCGAGGACCACGAGACCGTGGCCCGGCTGGCCGTGGAACGTTTCGGCCGCCTGGACTTCTGGGTCAACAACGCGGGCGTCTTCCCGTACGCGGTGGCCGAGGAGATCCCGTCCGAGCAGATCGGCGCGACGCTGTCGGTCAACGTCGAGGGCGTCCTGTACGGCGCGCAGGCCGCGGCGCGGCACATGTCCCCCGGCGGCGCGATCGTCAACATGTCGTCGGTGTCGGCGGTGCGGGTGCGGCGGGGCCGCGCCGCGTACTGCGCGTCCAAGGCGGCGGTGGCGCACCTGACCGAGTCCCTGGCCGTGGAGTTCGGCGACAAGGGCATCCGTGTCAACGCGATCGCGCCGGGCTACATCGACACCGACATGACCCGCTGGGTGAAGGAGGACCCGGCCGCGCTGCGGCACGCGCTGGACTCGGTCCCGCTGCACCGGCTGGGCTCCCCCGAGGAGGTCGTCGGGCCGCTGCTGTTCCTGCTGTCCGACAGCGCCCGCTACGTGACCGGTCACAGCCTCGCGGTGGACGGCGGCTCCCGTCATGTCTGACGCCTCGTCCACCGAGACCGTGCGCTACCCGGCGGTCGTGCTGGTCACCGGCGCGGCGGGCGGCATGGGCGCCGGGCACGCCCGGGCGCTGGCGGCGCGGGGCGTGCACGTGTGCGTCGCCGACGTGGCCGACACCGCTCCGGTCGTCGCGCGGATCCGCGCGGAGGGCGGTTCGGCGAGCGGCCACACGCTGGACGTCGCCGACCCCGGCGCGTGGGCGCGGGTCGTGGCGGAGATCCGCGACGCGCGCGGCGAGCTGGGCGGCCTAGTCAACAACGCCGGGATCTCGCGGCGGCTGGAGTTCCTCGACACCTCCGACGAGGTGTGGGAGCGGGTCATGCGGGTCAACCTGTTCGGCCCGTTCTACGGGATGAAGGCCGTGGCGGGGCTGATGCGCGACTCGGGCGGGGGCTCGATCGTCAACATCTCGTCCATCGCCGGGCAGATCGGCTACTTCTCGCCCGCGTACTCCTCCAGCAAATGGGGCCTGACCGGGCTGTCGAAGTCGGCGGCCGGAGCCTTCGCCAAGTGGGGCATCCGCGTCAACTCCGTCCACCCCGGGCTGGTCGACACGCCGCTGCTGGACGGCGCGGACGCGTTCGTCGCCTCCGCCGTCGCCAGCGTCCCCGCGGGGCGGACGGCCCGTCCCGAGGAGGTCACCGACGTCGTGCTGCACCTGCTGTCGGACCGTTCCACCTACCTGACCGGCAGCGAGGTCACGGTGGACGGCGGCCTGACGTCCAACGGTCTCTATCACCGCATCGTCGCCGAGTCGGGAGGTGCCCGGGCATGAACTGGGATGTGATCGTCATCGGGGGCGGCGGCGCGGGGCTCGCCGCGGCGGCCTCGGCCGCCGAGAGCGGCGCGTCGGTGCTGCTGCTGGAGTCCGAGCTGGAACTCGGCGGCTCCACGCAGCTGTCGGCCGGGATGTTCACCGCCGCGGGGACCAGCGTGCAGGCCGCGCTCGGCGTCGACGACTCGCCCGAGCGCTTCTTCCAGCACTACATGGACCTCAACCAGTGGATGCTGAAGCCGGGGCTGGTCAGGGCGTTCTGCGAGCAGGCCGGGCCGACGCTGGAATGGCTGCTCGGGCTGGGCGTGGAGATCCCGGCCGTCGTGTCGCACAACGCGCACATGCCGGGGCTGTGCCAGGCCGGGGTCGAGGACGTCTGGCGCGGGCACGTCCCCAAGGACCAGGGGCTCGGGCTCGTCCAGGTGCTGGCCAGGGCGTGCCGGACGGGCGGCGTCGAGATCGTTCTCGGCACGCGCGTGGACCGCCTGCTGCACGAGGACGGCCGGGTCGTCGGAGCGGTGGCCGACGACGTGGAGGTGCGGGCGGGCGCGGTGGTGGTGGCCAGCGGCGGTTTCGCGCGCGACCCCGAGCTGCTGGACCGCTACTACCCGTCCGCGGGACGCGCCGGCGACGCGCTGTTCGTGGTGGCGGCGCCCGGCAGCCGCGGCGACCACCTGCGGTTCGGCGAGCAGGTCGGCGCGGCGGTGACCGGCCACGAGTGGGGGCTGATGCTGCCGACCGCCTACTTCCAGCGGCTGCACCACTGGCAGTCCGGCTTCCCGCCGCGCTCACGGGTGTACGTCAACGGGCACGGCCGCCGGTTCATGGACGAGGACGCCTCCTACGCCGTCTCGGGCGGGATCATCGAGGCCCAGGACGGCCCGGTGTGGGCGATCTTCGACGAGCGGGCCCGGCGCGGCCTGCCGCCCGGGTACGCGCACTGGACGCCGGAGCACGTGCTGGCCGAGGCGGAGGCGGACCGCACCGCGCGCGCCGCCACCCTGCCGGAGCTGGCCGAGACGATCGGCGTCCCGGCCGACGCCCTGGTCGCGACCGTCGAGCGGTGGAACGCCCAGCTGCCCCACGGCCGCGACGCCGACTTCCTGCGGCACCGCACGCTGGCGGCCAAGGGCGCCGACGGCCCGCTCGACCCGATCGGCGAGCCGCCGTTCTACGCCGTCCGCACGCTGCCCGCCGAGCTGGTGTGCACCCACGCCGGACTGGAGATCAACGCGTCCGCCCAGGTCCTGGACGTCCGCGGCGACGTCGTCCCCGGCCTGTACGCGGCGGGCGAGGCGGGCGCGGGCGTGCTGGGCCCGCGCTACGTCGGCGGCGGCAACGCCGTCGCCAACGCGCTGACGATGGGCCGCATCGCGGGCCTCGACGCCGCCCGGACCGCCGGAGCGTCCGCCGCCGCGGCCTCCGCGTAGCACGACTCCCCCGCTTCCACCGCCGCCCGCCCCGGCGGATCCGACACGGGCTCCCACCCCGAGAGTTCGAGGAGAACGAACCATGGCCCATCCGACCACCGCCCCCGCCGACGCCGACGTCGGCGCGCGCACCGTCCGCCGGGTGTCGGCACGCATCCTGCCGATCGTCGGGCTGCTGTACGTGTTCAACTACATGGACCGTGCCAACATCAGCTACGCCCAGCTCGGCATGGAGCACGAGCTGGCCATCACGGCGGCCGTCTTCGGCACCGCGGCGGCGATCTTCTTCCTGGCGTACGTGGTGTTCGAGATCCCCAGCAACATGATCATGAAGCGGGTCGGCGCCCGGCTGTGGCTGGCCCGCATCGCGATCAGCTGGGGTCTGGTCACCGTCGTGACCGGGTTCGTGCACGACGTCACCCAGCTCTACATCGCCCGGATCCTGCTGGGCGTCGCCGAGGCGGGACTGTTCCCGGGCCTGCTGCTCTACATGACGCTGTGGTTCCGCTCCGGGGAGCGGGGCCGGGCGATCGCCGCGCTCGCCCTGGCCCAGCCGATCGCGATGATCCTCGGCAGCCTCACCGGCGGCCTGATCCTGGACCACGTGCACTGGTTCGACATGAGCAGCTGGCGCTGGGTGTTCATCCTGCAGGGCCTGCCCGCGGTGGTCCTGGGCGTGATCGTGCTGTTCTACCTGCCGGACGTGCCGTCCCGCGCCCGCTTCCTCAGCCCCGCCGAGAAGAAGTGGCTGGACGACGAGATCGCCAAGGAGTACGTCCCCGAGGGCAAGACCGGGCCGCTGGAGGAGCTGCGCGTCGTCCGCGACCCGAAGGTGCTCTACCTGGCGGTGGCCAACTTCTTCGCCGCCTGCGGGCTGTACGGGTTCACCTTCTTCCTGCCGCAGATCGTCAAGCAGATGGACCCGTCGTACTCGGCGACCAACATCGGCTTCCTCGGCGCGATCCCGTTCCTGGTCGGCGCCGTCGGCATGCTGCTGGTGGCGCGCAACTCCGACCGGACGGGGGAACGGCGCGGGCACGTCATCGCGCTGATGCTGCTGGCCGCGCTGGGCCTGTTCGGGACGATCCAGTTCCGGCACTCCCCGGTGCTGGCCCTGACCTGCCTGTCGATGGTCGCGATCGGGGTGCTCGGCTACATGGCGCCGTACTGGGCGATGGCGGCCCGGCTGCTGTCCCGCGAGCACACCGCGGTCGGGCTCGCGGCCATCAACTCCATCGCGGCGCTCGGCGGGTTCTTCGGCCCGTACGTGATCGGCAAGAACGCCACCACGGACAACGTCACGATCGGCCTCTACTTCCCGATCGCCTGCCTGCTGATCTGCGCCGTCATGCTGACGTTCCTGCGCGTCCCCCGAACGGCCTCCGGGAGCCGGCCGGTGAACGAGCGAACGTGACCGCCGCCCCGCTCCGGCCCCGCAGCCCATAACCGCACCCATCCAGCGACAGGGCGTCGCCGCCCGCACCGACCGGGCGCGAGCGACGACGCCCTCCGCACTTTCCGCCCAGCCCGAGCAACGCTCAAAGCTGACGGCGTCCCGGCAATGCCGGCTCTCGCCTGACCGTGGACAGGGCTCGATGCGCCCGGGCCCGCATGGCGATCGCATGTGTAGAACTCACCCTTCGGGTAGGGGTAAAGCCAGACCCCAAGGAAGGAAAAGGACAGATGCGACGCATCAGTGCCGCACTTCAGGCCATCATCGCCACGGTCATCAACGTCATCACGCTGCCGTTCAGGGTCATCGCGCGGCTGCTGACGCCCTCACGGGGGCGTCCGGCCTCGGCGGGCCGCCGGAGCACCCGGCGGAGGGCGGCCTGACGTCCCGGCCCGCGTTCGCCGCGCGGGCCGCACGCGACGCGACACAGCCTGACATGTCCCGGCCGGTGATCGGCCGAGAACCCGCCAGTGGCCGGGGGCACCCGCGAAGCCCCCGGCCACTGGCCTGCGGTGACCCCCGACGCCCCGCCGCAGCCACGGTGCTCGGTGAGCCGGTGTCCCGAGAGTCCCGGTTCGCCTGAAGCGGTTCCGGGTAGGGCCGCGCACAGAGCAGCCGCGCAAACACGGGGGACACCGCCATGACCAGGCACGGGGAGGCAGGCACGGTCTCCGATCCGGTCCCGCCGCAGGATCTGTCCGGCATCGTGGGACACCGTTTCATCTACACGTACGCCAACGGCTGGCAGTACGAGATGTACGTCAAGAACGCCACGGTCATCGACTACCGGATCCACAGCGGGATGGTGGGCGGCCGTTGGGTCAAGGACCAACAGGTCGACCTGGTCCAGCTTGACGAGGACAGCTACAAGGTCTCCTGGACCGAGCCCACCGGAACCTCCGTCAGCGTCAACGTCCTTCCGCGCAGCCGCCGCCTGCACGGCGTGATCTTCTTTCCGCACTGGGTGATGGAGCACCCCGAGCAGACCGTGCCGTTCCAGAACGACCACCTGGACGAGATGCACGCCCTGAGGGACGCCGGCCCCACCTACCCGATCCACGTCGTTCCGGAGTTCGCGAAGATCAGCCTCTTCGAGCGGGTCGGCGAGAACGACGAGACGGTCATCTCCACCGCCCCCGCCGACCTGCCCGCCGATTTCCCCGCCCGCACGAACTGACCGGGTCCCGCCAGGGCGGGTGCATGGCTGGGAACCGCATGAGCGTGGGTGACTGGTGGCGGTAGGCGCTTGGTGCGCCGGCGCGAGCTGCTCCTTACCGCCATGCGTGTTCCTCGGAGGGCCCGTCCGGATGGAAACTCGGCGCGGAGGTTGCCATGGGGAAGCACGGTAAGCCGGTGGACTGCGCGCTCTGCAACGGCAAGGGCAAGGTTCTGGTCAGCAAGAACGGCAGTGAGGAGCAAGAGGAGCGGACCTGTTCGCGCTGCAATGGGACCGGGCAGACTTGAGGTCATGACAGACAGGCTCGAATGTCCTGACTGCGGGGGAACGGGTGAGGCGCGTATCGGTGCACTGGTGATGCAGTGCGAGTTCTGCTGCGGGGCCGGATATGTCGGGGACGACAATGAGCCTGCGGAGGAGCATCCGCCGGGGCCGCCGTCGCCTGTCTGGGGGCAGGTAGGGGCGGATGCTCTGCCGGGGTGCCCGTTCTGTTTGGGACGGGGCGTGGTGATCAGTTTGGGGTCCGAACGACCGGCGAAAGTGATGGTCGAAGTGCCCTGTGCGGCGTGTTCTGGTAAGGGACGGGACACGTCGTGAGCGGGGCGGAGTAGCCGGCCTGCGTTGGGCTTGAATCCGGGCGCGTGGCGCGAGTACTGGGCCCGCGACATCTACGTGGGACGCAGCCGCGCCTGACGCTGGTCCCCGCCGTTTCCGTGATGTTCGCCTTGCCGGTGTCGGACGGCGACCGCGGCGTCGGGCGCGGTGGACACCCTCTCCGCCGTGAAGGTCGCCATCGTGACGGAGTCGTTCCCGCCCCGGGTCGACGGGGTGGCCAACTCGGTCGTCCGTGTCGTCGAGCAGCTCACCGCCCGCGGCCATGACGTTCTCGTGATCGCGCCGGGCGGTCCCGGGGACGCCGTGGGGCTCGGGCCGAGCGGCCCCGGCGGGGTGCCGGTCGAGCTGGTGCACGGCGTGTCCCTGCCGTTCTACCGGTCGTTCCACGTGGGGTTGCCCACCCGCCGCGTCACCGTCGCCCTGCGCGATTTCCGGCCCGACGTGGTCCATCTCGCCTCGCCGCTGGTGCTGGGCCTGTCCGGGCTGGCCGCCGCGCGCCGCCTCGGCATCCCGGCCGTCGCGGTGTTCCAGACCGACGTCGCCGGGTTCGCCCGCTGCTACGGGGTGCGCGGCGCCGATCCGCTCATCTGGTGGTGGCTGCGCCGCCTGCACCGCCGGGCCGACCGTACGCTCGCGCCGTCCACTCCGGTGCTGGCCGAACTGGAGCGCCGTGGGGTGCCGCGGCTGGCGTTCTGGGGACGGGGCGTGGACCGGCGCCGTTTCCACCCCGGCCACCGGTCGCCGCAACTGCGCGCCCGGCTCGCCCCAGACGGCGAGGTCGTCGTCGGGTACGTGGGACGCCTGGCGATGGAGAAACGCCCCGCTCTCCTGGCACGGATCGCCGACCTGCCCGGAATGAGACTGGTGGTCGTCGGGGACGGTCCCGAACGCGAACGCCTGGAGCGCCTGCTGCCCGACGCCACGTTCACCGGTTTCCGCACCGGGGCGGAACTGTCGGAGCTGGTCGCCTCCCTGGACGTGTTCGTCCACACCGGTGCGGACGAGACGTTCTGCCAGGCGATCCAGGAGGCGCTGGCGTCGGGTGTGCCGGTGGTGGCGCCCGCGTCGGGCGGTCCCGTCGATCTCGTCCGGCCCGGTGTCAACGGGCTCCTGTACGCACCCGGAGACGCGGGGCAGTTGCGCGCTTCGGTGTCCGCTCTGGTGGAGCACGCCACGTTGCGGCACTGGATGAGCGAGCGTGCCGTGGAGTCCGTGCGGGGACGCGACTGGGAGTCGGTGTGCGACGAGCTGATCCGCCACTACCGCGAGATCGCGGGAATCGCCGCCCCCGACACGCCACCGGGCCGTCAGGACGCCAGGGCGCGGCAGACAGAGGACGCCGTGTGATGGGCGAGTCCACGTTCCCCTTCGTCGTCTCGGTACACGACGCGGCGCCCGTGACGGCGGAGGCCGTCCAGCAGTGGCTGGACGACCTGGACGAGCGCGGCGTGCCGTCCACCGTGCTCGTCATACCGGGCTCCTACGGCGGCGGCCCCGCCCTACCGGACGCGCCAGACCTGGTGCGGTTCCTGCACAAGGCGGCCGTGCACGGACACGAGCTGTCCCTGCATGGACTGGAACACCGGGACGTGCCCGGAGGGCCGCCTTGGCGTCGAACGGTGAACCGGGTGCTGGCCAGAGGCGCGGGCGAGTTCTGGTCACTGTCAGAGGCACAGGCGCGTGCCCGGCTGCGTACGGGGCTGGACATCCTCACCGACGCCGACATCGGAGTGGTCGGGTTCACCCCGCCCGGTTGGCTGGCCTCCCCTGGCACGCGGCGCGCACTGGCCGCCCTGGGGTTCACCTACTGGACGAGCCAGCTGGGCGTGCACTGCCTCCCGGGCGGGCCCTCACGGCGCATGCCCGCGCTGTCCCATCGCCCCGGCGGGGCGGGCGAGCAGGCCGGTGCGCACCTGATGACGAGGGCCGCACGTGCCTTCGCCCGGGTACGCATGCCGTTCCGCATCGCCCTGCATCCGGCGGACCTGTCCAGGCCGGGCCTACGGGAGGCCGCACTCGACGCCATCGACACCGCACTCGCCGCAGGTGGCCGTGCCGTCACCTACGAGACGTTGGTGACCGCGTGAGGGTCGTGCAACTGGCCAACCTCTACAGCCCGGTGTCCGGTGGCCTGCGCACGGCCGTCGACATGTTGGGGAGCGGGTACGTCGCGGCGGGGCACGAGCGTGCGCTCGTCGTCCCGGGCCGTACGTACACGCGGCGGGAGACGGAGGCGGGGCTGGTCGTCACGGTGCCGGGGCCGTCGGTCGCCCCCGGGTACCGGCTCGTCCTGGATCCGCGTCCGGTGCTGCGCGTGCTGGGCACCCTGCGTCCGGACGTCATCGAGGTGTCCGACAAGGCGACGCTCACCGTGGCGGCGCGGTGGGCGCGACGCAACGACGTCCGTACCGTGCTGTTCTCCCACGAACGCTTGGACACGATCCTGCGCGCCCGTATCCCCGCCTGGTTCCCCTTGGAAACGCTGACGGACCGGTGGAACCGCCACCTGGCGACCGCGTTCGACGCCGTGGTGGTCACCTCCGCGTACGCGGCGGCGGAGTTCGCCCGGGTGGGGGCGTCCCGCCTGCACCGCGTGCCGCTGGGCGTCGACCTGGAGACGTTCCGCCCTGCCGGGGCGACGCCCGGCGGCTCCCTACGGCTGGTGCATCTCGGCCGTCTCTCCAAGGAGAAACGACCGGACGTCTCGTTGCGGGCGTTGGCCGAGTTGCGGCGCCGGGGCGTCCACGTCCATCTCGACGTGGTGGGCAGCGGCCCGATGTACGCCGCGCTGCGTGAATACGCGACGCGCCGGGGGCTGCCGGTCACGTTCCATGGGCAGGTGCGGGGGCGAGCCGACGTCGCGCGCCTGCTTGCCCAGGCGGACGTGTCGCTCGCCCCCTGCCCAGTGGAATCCTTCGGGTTGGCCGTGCTGGAATCCCTTGCCTGCGGCACGCCCGTGGTGGCGGCCGACAGGGGCGCCGCGCACGAGCTGCTGGCCCCGGGCGCCGGTGTCACGGCCGCGTCCACGCCCGCGGCCTTCGCCGACGCCGTCCTGGAGCTGGCGCGCCTGCCCTCCGACCAGCGTCGCAAGGCGGCCCGTGCCCGCGCCGAGTCCTACCCGTGGTCAGCCACCGTCACCGGCATGCTGGACGTCCTCACCGGCCCGTGGTGAAGCCCGGTCAGTCGGCCACGAACACGTCCCGGGCCGGTGCGAAGCCGACGCCGCGCACGGTGTCGGCGCCGGGCCCCCGCCGCTCGCGCTGCCGGCGGATCACGTAGGTGCCCGGCGCGATGCCGCTGCCGCCGTGCTCGGGATGGATCAGGTACGCCGGTGCGGTCGCCCGCAACGCGCCGACGGCGAGGCGGTCACCGTCGGTGAGCTGGGTGGTCCACTGGCAGGTGCGGGGGTCGGCGACGAGCGTGTGCGGGTTGCCGCCCGCCACGCCGCGGACGATTTCCACCCCGGCCTCGGGCACCCACCGCCACTCGGCGGCCGCCCGGATCGTCACCTGCGGCAGCATCGCCAGCGGAACGACGATCAGGTCCCCCTGGGCCTGCAGCCCGTCGATGACCGGGATCGTCACCTCCCGCTCCAGATGGTCGAGGACGTCCAGCCCGGTGCGCCGGGTCAGGTCGGCGAGGGTGGTGGCATGGGTCATGGCAGGAGTCATGGCAGAGTTCATGCGGATCACTTCCTGAGGTGAGGAGTCGGGTTCAGGTGCGGCGGGCCAGCCGGGCGTACTGCGCCCCCGTCAGGCCGTAGGACCAGCCGACCGCCGCGACCGGGTCGTCGATGCCGGCCGGGACGCCCAGCCCGTACCGGCGGCGGTGCCCGTCGCGTTCGACCGAGCCGTTGACGGCGAGCAGCACCCGCGTCGTCCCGCCGAAGCCCCAGGGCACGTCGTAGAGCTGGAGGTCACAGCCCGGATTGCCGGGGTCGGCGGTCTCGGCGACCAGGCGCAGCCCGGCCTGTTCGATGTAGGCGTCCCAGCCGATGTGTTCGATGGCGCTGCGGCGCACCTCGACGTTGTTCTCCCGGTGGATGCGCTCGACGGTCGGGTCGGTGACGACCCAGGACGGGACGAGCGTGCCGTGCCAGGAGTACACGCCCCATCCGTCGCGGAACCGTACGGCCGGGCCGTCCTCGCAGTGCAGCCGCCGCTGCCCGTGGAGACCGCCGGGCAGCGGCTCGGTGCGCACGGTGGCGGGCCGTTCGGACACCACGCACACGTCCTCGCCCGACCACCACCAGCCGCACGACCGCGCGACGGCGGCCCACACGTCGAGGTGCCGCTCCTGGACGGCCCCCATGCGCAGCGCCCCGACGCGCAGCCGCACGTCGATGTCCGCGATCCAGTGCGCGTCATGCTGCCCGTACCAGGTGCGCCCGGCGATGTCCGGGGCGTCCAGTTCGGTGCGCAACGGAGTGGCGAGCTGGTCCCGCAGGGTGTAACCGAGCGACTTTTCCACGACCTCGTCGAGCACGTGTGCCAGCGGCCACCCCGCCTCCAGGGCCTCCTGTGGCGTCATCGCCGCAGGAGTCCACCCCATGCCGGGGGCCCACATCAGCCTGTCGATCCGTCGCCCCAGGTTCCGGAGCGCGGACATCTCGGTGGCCAGCCGGGAGAAGAACGGCCAGTCCGCGCCCCGCGGGGGCGCCGACACACCCCGCAGCCGCAGGGGCCGGCGCTGGTCGTCGGGCAGCCGGGCGAGGCCGGCACGCGGCGAGTCCACCCAGACGAAACGGGGCGGACGCTGGCCGGCCAGCCGGTACAGCTCGGTGATGGCCGCCTCAGCGGCGGCCCTGTCGGCCGGGTCCACGGACAGTCCGTGCCCCAGCCACTCGTCTCGGATCTCGATGGCCCGGCGCAACCGCTCGCTGGCGATCTTCGTTGCGCGCGGGGTGGTCCGGCCCGTCATAGGGCGGCGGCGGAGCCCGCCTTTCTTTCGATCATGCGCCCGATGGTGCCAGCGGGCCCCGGCGCCGCGCAAGACGTTTGGGCGTCAGTCACCCGTCCCGCAGACGACGTCGCGGCCGGGCAACCGGCCGGTGAGCAGGTAGTCGTTCACCTTGTCGTCGACGCAGCGGTCGCCGTAACCCGACTGGTAGGGCGCGTGGACGTTGGCCTTCAACGTGATCAGCCGGGAGCCGTTGAGCGCCTCGTGCAGGCTGACGGTGTCGCGGTAGATCGTCCGGGTGTCGCCGGTGGCGCCGACGAGCAGCGCGGGAAGTTCGACCGCCGCCTCGGTCAGCGGCTCGCGCGGGGCCCACGCCCAGAACGCGCACGGGTTGGTGTTGGCGCCCAGCCCGCCGAACACGGGGTGGCGCTTGAGGTCCTTGCGCACGTCCCGCCAGTAGACCTGCGGGTCGCGCGGCGCCGCCGCGTCACCGCAGATGATCGCGCTCTGCGCGCTGCCGTACCGCGACTCGTCGCCTCTCAGCTGGAACACCAGGTCGTCCTTGAGCGCCCCGGTCGCCTCCACCGGGGTGCCGCCGGCGGCCTTCTTCAGCTGGACGACCGCGTCGGTGAACTCGGCGCGGCCCTCGTCCCGGTCCCTGTCGATCAGGTCGAACAGGGTGACCGGGACGATCGTGTCGTCCACCCCGGGCAGTCCCACGATCGGCAGCGGCCGTTCGGCCGCGGACTCGATGATCCGCCGCACGGTGCCGAGCACCTCGTCCTGGGTCGCGCCGAGGTGGTAGGTGTCGTCGCGGCGCGCCGCCCAGCCCGCCCAGTCGCGCAGTGCCGCCTCGTTGGCGGGCTCGGTGCCGTGGATGAGGCGGGGGCTCCAGCGTTCCGGGTCCACGGCGCTGTCCAGGAGCACCCGGTCGAGGCGGCCGGGGAACATCGCGGCGTAGACGGCTCCCAGGTAGGTGCCATAGGACCCGCCGTTGTAGGAGACCTTCCGTTCGCCCAGGGCGCCGCGCACGACGTCCATGTCCCGGGCGATGTTGCGGGTGCTGATGTGCGGCAGCGTGTCCGGATGCGCGCGTGCGCACCGCCGCGCCAGATCCCGGGCGAACGCGACGCCCCGGTCGAACGAACGCCGGTCGAGCCCGGACGACCGGATCCACGTACTGGCCGGCCAGCCGCAGTCCACCGGCGCGCTGCGGCCGATCGACCGCGGGTCCATCCCCACCAGGTCGAACCGGGGCCCCGCCTCCTTCATCAGGTCCCGCATGTACGGCGGCATGTCGATCGCCGGTCCGGGCCCGCCCCCGTTGAGGATCATCGTGCCGATCCGGTGACGGGGGTCGCTCGCCCGCAACCGCGAGATCGCGATCTTGATGGTGCGTCCCTCCGGCCGCGCGTAGTCCAGCGGCACGGTGACGTCCGCGCAGCGCGCCCCCGCCGCGTCCAGTTGCCTGCCCACCTCGTCGTCCGGGCCCAGCGTGCAGTTCTTCCAGTGCAGACGCTGCTGGTAGAAACGCCCGAGCTCGTCTTCGCCCGTGTCCGCGTCGGCGACACCGGCAGTCCCCGCCGCCAACACGGCGACGGCGACTGCGACGCACCTCCGCAAATGGCGGCGCCCAATGTTCTTCATGCGGCGAAGCTATTCACGCCCCGCCATTTCTGACATTGACGCCCCCACCCCTATTGATCCTCCGGTCATCCCCATGGACGGTTCTCGGCGGCGGGGCCCGGCTCCTCCGTCCACCCGGCCCGCCCCTTACCATCGGTGACGATGAAGACCATCGACAAGGTCGCCTGGATCCACCTCGACGACGGCAGGATCCTCGGCGCCCGCTCACGCGGCAAGGACGTCTACTACCTTCCGGGCGGCAAACCCGAACCCGGCGAGTCCGCCCTCGACACCCTCGTCCGCGAGATCGACGAGGAACTCGCCGTCACCATCGACCCGGCCACCGCCCGCCACCTGGGCACCTTCGAGGCCCAGGCCCACGGCCGTGCCGGCGACGTCACCGTCCGCATGACCTGCTACACAGCCGACCACCACGGCACCCTCACCCCCAGCGGCGAGATCGCCGAGATCGCCTGGCTCACCTACGCCGACCGCACCCGCGTGTCCCCCGTCAACCAGCTCATCTTCACCCACCTCCACCAAACCGGCGCCCTCCACTGACCCGCGCCCCGCTCCCCCCGCGACGCGAGGATCCGCGGGTCGCGGTGCCAGGACGCTGCTGGGGACGTGCGCCGCAACGTCACCGCACGGGCGAAGTCCCGGCCACCACCACGACGGCCTGCTCATCGCCCCCCAGGGCGGGTGAACGATACGGGTCCCTCACTGGCAGTTCCTCGGTCCGCCGACCAGCAACAGCAGGCATCTCCCGCCCTGCGGACGCGCACCGTCGCCGATCGCCGGGGTCACAGCAGTTTCGTCCGCCCTGCCATTCACGGCGTGGACATCGTCCCCGGCGACTCCAAATACCGCCGGATGTCGGCGGCGATCTCGTCACGCTGACTTTCGCTCAGGGCCCGCCCGTCGGGCTGGTTGAGCAACGCGAAGACTTTCGGCCCCCGCAACTCCGTCGCCAAGTCCCGCATGCGCGGGACGATGTGGAAATGCACATGGGAGAAGCCCTCAGCCTCGGCGAACTGAGCGACATAGGTCTTGGCGCAGCCGGTCGCGGCGTGCAAGGCCCGGGACAACCGCACCTGCCACTGCCCCAGACCTGCGGCTTCGGCGTCGGTCAGCTCGGCGATGGCGGTCACGTGCCGCAGAGGGACCAGGACCAGCCAGCCGCGCAGACCGGTGCCGAACGCGTGGGCCACCCGCCAGTGCTGATCGGACGCCAGGTGTTCCCGGGGCGGCGGTGAACCGAGGCGCGCATTCTCGTCACATATCAGGCATCCCGCAGATGTCGTCACGGTCCTCGATATTAGATCGCACCCATCGGCTCGACCGAGAAAAACCGCCACCGCTTCTGATCAACTGACGAACCGCAAGAACGCCCCCTGGCAACGTTCGCATTCCTTGCCCGAAATCGCGGCATCGCTGCGCGAACAAGACGCCCGAGTGCTCACCCTTGGCGCGGTGGTGGTCAGACCGGCCAGCAGGCGCAGGGCGGCCTCGGACGGTGATCCGGGCTCGGCGTTGAAGACGGCCACCCGCTGCCCGTCGTCGTTCGGCAGCGTCATGAACTCGGCCGTCAGCATCATGCCGCCCACCAGCGGATGGCGGTAGGCACGCGGGCCGGTCTCGCAGTCGGCCACCGGGTGCGCAGACCACAGTTCCGCGAACTCCCTGCTCGCCATGCTCAGCTCGCCGACCAGTGCGGCCAGTTCCGGGGCGTCCGGATACCGGCCGGCGATCAGGCGCAGATCGGCGACGGTGGAGCGGGCCTTCCGCGGCCAGTCGGCGTACAGCGCCCGCATGTGCGGGTCGAGGAAGAGCAGGCGCGCGATGTTGGGACGACCGGTGGGGTCGGCGGGCGCGTCGAAGTCCAGGTGCCCGGCCAGCAGGGCGTGTGCCATCGGGTTCCACGCGAGCACGTCGGTGAAGCGTCCCAGGACCAGGGCCGGCACGTCTCCGAACGAGAGGATCATTCGGCGGACGCCCTGCCGCACCCGCTCGGGCGCGGCCGCGTGCCTGCACGCATGCGTCCTGGGCCGGGCCAGCGTGTACAGGTGAGCGCGTTCGGCCTCGTCCAGCCGCAGGACCTGGGCGACCGCCTCGAGGACGGCGTCAGAGGCGTTCGGGCTCTGCCCCTGTTCGAGACGGGTGTAGTAGCCGGCGCTCACCCCGGCGAGCTGGGCCAGTTCCTCACGGCGCAGGCCGGGCACTCGACGACGCCCCCCGTACAGGGGAAGGCCGGCGTCCTCGGGCCGCACACGCGCCCGCCGCGACCGCAGAAACTCCCCCAGCTCCGCCTGAACGCGCATGCCGACCATTGTCGTGCACGCCCACCCCGCCGTGCCTGCACCTGACAGGTGTAGGCACAGCAGAGGGATGGCCGGTCCCTGACACCTCCCGCACGCTGATCCCCGACGAACACGAGCGGAGGAACTTGCATGCGCGTTCTTGTGATCGGCGCGACGGGCACCATTGGCCGCGCGGTCGGCGACCTGCTGGGCGAGCACCACGAGGTGGTGCCCGTCTCACGCCGCGGCCCCCTGCACGCGGACCTGACAGACCCGGCGAGCATCGACGCGATGTTCGCCGAAACCGGCCGGGTGGACGCGGTGGTGTGCTGCGCCGCCAACGCGCCCATGGCGCGCCTCAACCACCCGGACTATTGGACCGGCCTGGACGGCAAGCTCCTCGGGCAGGTGAACCTGGTGCGCCAGGCGGTCCCCCATGTCCGCGACGGCGGATCGATCACGCTCACCAGCGGCCGGTTCACCGAGCCGCTGCCGGGCACTTCGCTCGGCCACCTGGTGAACGCCGGACTGGAGGCGTTCGTCCGCGCGGCGGCCACAGAGTTGCCACGCGGCCTGCGCCTGAACGTCGTCAGCCCAGGGTGGGTCCGCGAAACCCTCCTTAACCTGCACATGGATCCACAACCGGGCACTCCCGCCGCCGACGTGGCCCGCCTCTACGCCAGCGCAGTGGAAGGCACCGCCCAAGGCCACACCTTCACCTGAACCGCGAAATCTCGCTACAGCGGTTGGAAAAACGCGAGTGACATATTGCGCACTTACCCATCTACTCGACACGTCGGACGTGATTTCGTGTGCTTTACCACCTGAGCCTGGACGTTCTGCCTAATCCAGTGGGTGCCGGGGTGGTAGAACGCTCGGTTATGGGCGATGAGCGGCTGCGGGAGATCGGGCGGGAACTGCGGTGGCGGCGGGCGGCCGCGGGTTTGACGGACGTCGAAATCGCATCGCGGGCCGGTGTGCCCGAGCCGACGGTGTCGCGGGTGGAGACGGGACGGCGGGTCTCCGACCCCGAGGCGGTGCTGCGGCTGTTCGCCGTGCTGGACATGGAGGCCGGAGAGGCCGGACGGCTGGCCGCCCTGGTACGGGACGCCTATGCGGAGACGGTGCCTCGACGGATGGAGGCGGGCGTGTCCTTCCGGCCCGGCGCCGCGGTGGATCTGGGCGAGAGGGCGACGGCGGTGTGGGGGTTCGGGGCGTTCGTCGTTCCCGGGCCGCTGCGGACGGCGGAGTACGTGGCCCAGTCCGCGCTGCCCATCGGGGGCGGCGGGGTGGACTGGGCCGCGGTGTTGGCGGACGAAGGTCGGCGGTTCACGTTCGTGCTGGCCGAGGCGGCGCTGCGGACGCGGCCGGGCTCGGGGACGTGCTTGACGGGACAGCTGGCGCATCTGCTGGCGGTGGCGGAACGACCCAATGTGCGGCTGGGCGTCGTGCCGGGCTCGTCGGATGGCTGGCCGCGGCTCCCGTTGCACGGCTTCACGGTGTTCGGCACCTTGGCCGTGACGGTGGAGACGTTCACACGCGAGCTGACCTTGACCGACGCGGCCGAGGTACGCAGGTACGCGGAGATCTTCCGGGAGTACGAACGCGCCGCGCTGTTCGGCGACGAGGCCCACCGGATGCTCGGACGGGCAGCCCGCGACAGTCCAGGAGACCACGCCGCGTGACTCCCCGCTGGCCAGTTCATCCCCTCGACGGCTGAGGCGGTCAGGGCATGGCCATGCTGTCTTCGCCGACGCGTCCGGTGGTGACCTTCGTCCCGGTGACGACGTGGACACGGTCGCCGATCACGGCGACGATCCGGTCGCCGGACACCTCGAACATCGTCGCCGCATCGGGAGCGCTCGGCGGCAGCGGCACCTGACGCGTGATCGTCTTGGTGACCGTCGAGTACCACAGCACTCGGTTCTGCCTGCCGTTGCGCACCAGCGCCACGATGTGCGTGCCGTCCTTGTCGAACGCGGCGCCGCACAGCATCCCGTCACCGATCCCCAGCGGGACCGGGCTGATCCGGCCCGTCGCTGTGTCCAGCGTCTGCAGGGTGCGCTCCAGGTAGTCGCCCATGGTCTCGAAGACCAGTTCCCGGCCGTTCGGCGCCCATCGCAAAGAGCTGGCCAGCGCACGAGGCGGAAGGCGTGTGACGCGTTGTTCGCCGGTGGCGGGGTCGACGACCGTGATGACGCCCCTGGCGGAGGCGCCTCCGCATTCCTTGCCCGCGAACGCGATACGGCGCGTCTGCCGGGACACGGCCAGCTGGTCCGGCCCCTCCCCTATCTGCTGCCGCAGGGTGGCGCGGCGCAACTCGGTCAGTCCCTCCTTCGGTCGGCCGTCCGCTCCCAGGGTCAGCCGGTAGAAGCGGACACTGCAGGCCTGCGGGTCGGCGGTGGTGAGGACGAACGTCCTGTTGTCCCCCGAGTCGGCGGAGTCACGGAAGCCCGACGACCCCTTGGGCGCGGGGAGCGTCGCGATCTGCCGGCCGGTGTCGGCCTTTCGCACCCTCACCCACTGACCGCCTGTCGGCCACGGCCCGTCGAGCACGTAGTCGATGCCCGTGTAGGCGGCCAGGGAGAAGGCCGGGGACGCGCCGTCCCGCCGGTGCTGCGACCACGGCGCGACGAGGAGGACGACCGCGATGGTCGCGGCGGCCGCCACGGCCAGGCCGCCGAGCGGCGCTGCACGCAGGCGGCGCCGCCGCTGGGGCCGGGCGGGCAGCGGCCGCAGTGCCTCTGGGCGGACGGTGTCGGCGGCGTCGGCCAGGGCTGCCCGTAGCAGTTCGTCGGAGACTCTGGTCATCGTTCTTCCTCGTAACGGTCGCGGAGCGCGTCCAGGCCCCGGGAGATGGTCGACTTGACGGTGCCGGGCCGCACGCCCATGGCAGCGGCGATCTCCGCTTCGGAGAGGCCGAGGTAGTAGCGCAGGACGATCGCCTCCCGCTGCCGGGCGGGCAGCCGGGTGAGGGCTCGGAGCACGCGCCGGCGGTCATCGGCGAGCAGCGCGTCGTTCTCCGCCGACCACACCGGCTCCGGAGGCTGGAACAGCCGGTTCGTCAGGGCCCGGCGACGCAACAGCGTCCGGCAGGCGTTCAGCACGGCGGCCCGGGTGTACGCGAGCAGCTCCGGCGGCGCGGCGGGCAGCCCGTTCCCCCGGCCACGCCTTTCCTGACGCCGCTGCAGCCGGGCGTACACGTCCTGGACGACGTCCTCCGCACTGCCCAGATCTCCCACAAGCAGCACCGCGAGCCGTACCAGCGACACGTGATGAACCCGAAACAGCCTCGTCAGCACGTCATCGGCCGCGGCGGCCTCCGCGTCAGCCGTGGCGGCGCCCACGCCGGATCCCCCGGCCTCCTCAGCCTCCTCCAAGCCCACGTCTCCGTCAGAGCCCTCGGACGCTCCACCGCCGTCGCGGCTCGCACCGCCCACCGCTGCGGCCAGTCCACTGTGCAACCTCATGCCCTGAGAACCAACGAACCCGGAAAAGGTTGCTTCCGTTCCCGGACATCCACCGGTGGCGTCCGCCGATGCCCTCGCGGCGCTGCGCCAAGGCGCGCCCTGTGCAGGGGCAGGCCGCTCCCTGCGGGGTCCGGCGCCATGTGCACCATGTGCCAAACTGCCCCGATGACTGGCTTCGACCCCAAAGCAGACCTTCACCGCTGCTTGCAGGACGCGCGCGAGGTCCTGTTGTGGAAGCTGGAGGGGCTGTCGGAGTACGACGTCCGCCGCCCCATGACTCCGACCGGCACCAACCTGCTGGGGCTGGTCAAGCATCTGGCGGGCGCCGAGGCGGCATACTTCGGCGCGGCCTTCGGACGTCCCTTCGACGGGCCGCCGCTGTGGATCGCCGGGGAAGCCGAGCCGAACGCGGACATGTGGGCGACCGCCGACGAGACGCGCGAGCAGATCGTCGACCTGTACCGACGGGCCTGGGCCCACTCGGACGCGACGATCGAGTCGCTGCCCCTGGACGCCGTCGGCCGCGTGCCCGGCGGAGACGGGCGTGAGCTGACGCTCCACCGGATCCTCGTCCACATGATCGGCGAGACTCATCGTCATGCCGGGCACGCCGACGTCGTCCGGGAACTCATCGACGGGGCCGTGGGGCAGCGAGACGGAGGCGGCAACATGGCGCCGGGCGATTCGGCGTGGTGGCAGAACTACCGAAACCGCCTGGAGCGCGTCGCCAAGCAAGCCGACCGAGGCCCGTAACCGACCACGCCCGGGCTGACGGTTGAGCAGGACACCAGCGCCAAGGAACAGGGCACCATCGACAGCGGATGGAGACGTCAGTGGGGCTGGCAGCGGGTGTGGCGTTGGCGGCGGCGCTGCCAGAGCTTCCAGGGCCACAATGCGTTCACGCTTCTGGCGGAGGGGCTCGGCAGGGACGAACACCCGCACGCGGATGCCAAGCCGGCGACAGGAGAAGGCGACGCCCTGACCGTGGTCGCCGACACCAGCGCATGGCGGAGGGTGTTGGCGGGGACGAACACCCGCACGCGGATACCGAGCCGGCGACAGGAGAAGGCGACGCCCTGACCATGGTTGCCGACACCGGCGCAGACCACCCCGCGCCGCCGCTCGGACTCGGTCAGCGAGGGCATCAGGTTGAAGGCTCCCCGCACCTTGTACGAGCGGCAGATCTGCCTGTCCTCGCGTTTGAACGTCACCGAGACGTCCAGCAGATCGGCCAGTCTCTGGTTCTCCTCCAGCGTTGTGGGCAGAGCACCGGTTCCAGCCACTCGGCCGCCCTCCGAGAGCCGTCCGGTGTCAGCCGATACGGTCGTTGTTCGCTCATGTGATCTTTGCCGCGGGGAAGGTGCCGCTCGGTGGCCGCGCTCGCGCAGGCCCGGCAGGCCACCGCAGAGCGCGACGAGCTGGCCACGAAGGTCAACGAAATCGCGATCCACCGGTACCCCTCCTGCTCGACAAGCTGCCGGAACAACTCGTTGCGCAAATCCAGCAGAACGCCCTCGCCGGAGGTGGTGTAACAGTTTTCGCAGGTGGAGAAGCCCCACCTTGTACACGCTGGCCAGGCTGCCTGGTAGGCCCCCTCCACTCCTACTACTAGACGATGCCTCTGGCGGTGCTCTGCAACGCCGTCCGGGGAAAATCCTGCCCCGCAAAGTCCTGCTGCGCGTCTCCAAGCCTCGGAAACGGCATGTGAAGCCCTGGAGCGTGGAGAAGGTCTTGAATTCCTCCTCTCGGCTCGTGATTCATGAGACTCGATGTAAATCGCATACGTCCCTCGCTCTCAGGCTGTGGCGGCGAGGTGCTCGCCTGCGATGGGCCGAGGTGGGCCTGGAGCATCGGGTGGCAGTGCAGCGGATTGACGGTCAGCTCCCGCACCGCGAGACCAAGACGAAGGCGTCCGACGCGCCCCTTCCCGTCGCCCCGGTTGGCGGCCGATTGCGCCGGTAGGGTCGGCACATGGCTGACTACCTCCAGGTTTCCACCACGACCGACAGTCGTGAGGCGGCGCAGGCGCTGCTCCGCTCCGCCGTGGGCGCCAGACTCGCCGCGTCCGGGCAGGTGTTCGGCCCGGCCGGGTCGGTGTTCTGGCATCTGGACGAACTCGGTGAAGGCGAGGAGTGGCAGCTGTTCCTGCGTACCACGGCCGAGCGGTACGAAGATCTGGAGAAGCACCTGGTCGAGCATCACCCGTGGGACAACCCCGAGGTGACGTTCACGGTGATCGACGGCGGGTCAGCCCGCTACCTGGAATGGCTCAGGCGAATGACAACGCCCTAGCCTGCTCGAACACCTCTGCCACCGCAGGCACGGACCTGTGCGGCTCAAGCCGCCGGAGCGCTACCCGCACTCTTTGCTTCGGCCGGGTCGACGCAACTTCGCATCCCAGGTCGATGGCGTGGCCGAGCCGCCGGGCACTCTCGGTGATCTCCCCAGCGTCGATGAGGGCTTCGACCAGCCATGTCGTGTAAAGCGACTTGTCGCGCGCGTGTGCGTCGTCATACCGGGCCAGCGCCTGCGTGAGCGCAGGCACTGCGCGGTCAGGTCGGTGGAGGGTGCTCCAGCAACGGCCGGTCATGATCTGCAGCTCGGTGCGGTCGACCCATGATGCCCAGTCCGGGTCGGGGGCACCGTCGTCTGCCAGGGCCTCCTCGGCCTTGTCCAGTGCCTCCGCGACCTGCGACTCATGATGCGACCCGGCCACCGCGTGGGCGAAGGCGGCGCGTTCGTACAGCAGTGCACGCACCGCGCGTGGTGCGTCCGGGGGCACCATCCGGCAAGAGGCGTCTGCCTCGGCCGTGCCCATCGCGCCCGCGCTAACCTTCTGGTACGCCGTGAGCGCCAGCGCGTTTCCCATCAACGCCGGATCCCCGGCTTCAGATGCGGCGGACAGGCTGTCGTGGAACAGACTGCGAGCCGCCGCTGCCCGTCCCGAGTCCAACGCGGCCCATCCCGCCTGCTGCGCCTGCTCGGCTAGGACACCCAGCAGCCTGCGGCCGGTCTCTTCGCTGTAGGTGGCCGTCTTCATCAGCCGTCTGGTGGCTGACAATTCGGCGGCGTAGATGCGGTAGGTGTCGCCGCCGCCGAGCACGTCGTCAAGGCGCCGGAGCCGGGACATGCGGCGCCTCAGTCGATCGACGGCGCCGGTTCCGACTCGCGTACCTGCCCGGCCAGCGACCTTCGTCGATGCGACCACGAGTCCGGCAGTGACCGCGGACGCTTCCAAGAACTCTCTCCGGAGCACAGGCACATCATCCCCCGGCACAGCGAAAAGTGTCTCCTCTGCAATCTCGAAGACGGCGGAGTACGCCACGCGGTAGCGGGGGCTGACGCCGACTTTGCCCCGCTCCCACCGTTTGACGTAGTCGGTGACAGTGTCCAGGTCCGGCACCTGAGTGCCAGTCAGCGCGTCTTGGAGCTGCCCGGCTACCTGCCGCTGTGACCAGCCCCGTTCGACACGTTCCCGCCGTAGTCGGGCGCCGAGTGCTTGTCGTTCCGCGGCCTGCTGTTCCGTGGGCGTCATCGCACTGCCCCCTGCGTGTCGCCGTGCCCCCAGGGGGCATTCAGGATGCCCCCCAGTCTGCCCCTCCCTTGCGTCGTGCGCACTGGATTCACTGACCGTAATCGAGGCGCTGCCGATACAGCATCGCCCTCAGTGCAAAGCGACCCCGGGCCGCTGCGCCAACAGCGGGGAGTCCCGGGGCCTCGCCGGACATGGGAGGTCCGACTCAATGACCGAGTATGACCAATTGACGGCGCTCGCCGAACAGCTCGCCCGCAGTGACGTGAAGCTGACTGGGTTGCTCGGCGTCGCGACGCCGGACGCGTCCGACACCATCGAGTGCCGCACGCGGCCGGAGGACGGCGACCGCCTGTGGTTCTTCGCGTCGGACGGTACGCCGATCTCCGAGGCCGACGACGCGCACTCCGACGACGCCGCCATCCTCGTCCTCGGGCACCTCGCCCGCCGCGCCGAGGAGACCAAGGAGGCAGTGCAGTGACCGCGCCGGCGCGCACGACGAGACCGGTGCGCTGGGATACCGACGCCATCACCACGTACCTGCGGCGCCGGTACCCCCGCGTGGCGCTGTGGTGGAGCGCGCCCAGCCGGTCGTGGATGGCGATGGTGCTGCGGCCGACCAGCGACCTGAACGGCGACGAACTGGTCGAGGCCGACACCCCCGCCGAGCTGGAACAGCGCCTGGCCGCCGCCGGGGTGCAGCCCGTCGTCGCGCCGCCGCCCGCGCCCGAGCGGCGTCCGGTACCCGCACCGCCGCCGCCCCGGCCCGCGCTGCGCCCGGTGTACGGGCGACACGAAGCGCCCCGGCCGCCGTGGTGGCAGCGGGTGGTCGGCGCGTTCGTTCAGCTCGACAACGAGTGGTGAGCCGGGGGCAGCGATGCAGAGGATCATCCCCCGAGTCCCGGCATCGTCGCCCTTCCAACGCCGCACCCAGGGATGGCGGGGATCAGAGAGGCCCGGGAGTGCGGCATCCGGCGGCGGCGCGACTTTCACCCACTTCCGTCGCGCCGCCGCCCTAGACCGCCGCGCCCCCGGGCTCAACGTGGCCCGACCCCGGGGGCGCGGTGTCAGACGGCAGGGCGGCCGGAAAGCGCGGCCGGTCGTCCCGCCCCGCAGTCCCGAGGCCAGGTGCGCACTCGGGTCTCGCGGAAACCAATCCATGGAGCGCGCCGGAGGTGCACATGACCGTCACCGCATCCGACCCGAGGGAAGCGTCCCAGCTGGAGGTGTTCCAGCCGCCCGCCGTGCGGGAGCTGAGCGTGGATCACCTGTTCGCCGGGGCGCCGCGCTACATCGTCCAGGGGCCGCCCGTCCGTAACGACTACAAGAAGAAGTCAGGCTCGTCCGACGGGGCGAAGACCTACGACACGACGGCCACCTGATCCGCAGACCGAGCAACGCCGGGGGGCCGGCTGGTGCGTCGGCCCCCCGGCCCCTGGAGTGAAAGGAGAAGGCCCATGCTCACCCTGCGGATCGCCCCGGACGCCTCACCGGTGTGGAGGTGGAACGGGGCGGCCTACGTGACCGACGACGGCGTAGCGTGGTGACGCCCTACTCGCATCCGATGGTCGAGCAGGTCGCCGCGACCGACGGCACCCGCACGGCGATCATCGTCCGGGAACGCGTCCCCGGCCGGGCAGTCGCGCCCCCAAGACCCGTGCCGGTCACGGCGGCCGAACTCGACGAGATCGCCGCGGCGGCCCGGGAATGGCCGGTCGACTTCGTGCTGATCGAGACCGCCGAGCACCGCCCAGTCCGCGTCACCGCCGGCGCCGCCCGCACCACACCGCTGTTCCTGACCCACCGTGACGGCGTCCTGCACGGCTCGTGGGACATGGCCGACCTGCGCCCCTTCACCACCGCGCTCAACCCGAAGGAGGCGACCCGGATGCTGGTGTACCGGCCGCGCTACAGCAGCGACACCGCCTTCGCCGGCATCCACCGCCTCACCGAGCGCGCGACCGCCACCTTCGGCGGTGACCTGGTCATCACCTACCCCGAACCCATCGTCCACGCCCAGCCTCTCGACCTCGCCGACGACGCCGACGTCCTGGCCGCGTTCGTGGACCGGATCGACGCCGCGCTCGACGCCCGCCCGCTCGACCCGGACGCCACGCTCGTGCACCTGACCGGCGGCCTGGACTCCGGCTCGATCGGCACCCGCATGGCGCGCCGCTGGCCCGGCCGCATCGACACCGCCACGCTGATCGGATCGGCCCCGGCCGCCAACAGCAGATCCGGCGCCGCGCCGAGATCCGCGCCCGCGTCCCGTTCGGCGACCGGGACCTTCAGCTGGACACGCGTGACCTGCTGATGTTCGGGCCTGACTGCGCCAGGATGCGCGGAGAACTGGTCAGCCCCTACGACGAGCCCCTCCATGAGCACTTCGCCCGCCTGAACGCCCAGATCGCCGCGACTGGCGCGCACACGGTGGTGACCGGGCTCGGCGGGGACGAGATGGTCGCTGTCGGGTCCGCCGAGTCCGAACAGGCCGCCGCCGACAAACGCGACGACTTCACCCTCCCGTGGCTGGGGCCGCGGGCCCGCGCCGCGATCGAGTACGGCGACGACGGCATCGCGCCGCCGGCGATAGCAGGCGGGATCACGCTGCTGGCGGCCGAGTGCGTCGCGCCGCCGCTGCTGCAGGCGGGGCTTTGGCCGGTGCACCCGTTCGCCGACCGCGCCTTGGTCGAACTCGGCGACCGGCTCCCGTTCCACTGGCGCGAACTCAAGCAGCTCCAGCGCCGCCACCTGGCGACGTTCGGGCTCTCGCACGATGCCTGCAACCCGCTCGTCCGCGAGTCCTTCGCCGAGCTGGTGGAGGAGTCCATGACCGTCCACGGGCTGCCGCTGCTGCAGCGCCTGCTCGATGAAGGGTCCCCGCTGATCGAGGCCGGCCTGGTGGACCCCGACGGCCTCGCCGGCGCCGTCCAGGAAGTCGCGAACGGCTTCTACAAGGAGGAGCCGCACTCCAAGCTGGTCGAGGTCATCACCCTCGACCAGGCTGCGCGAGCGTTCCTTCCCTGAGCACCTGGGCCAGGTCGAGCCGCTCGGCCCGCCGCGTCATCATGAACAGCCGGGCGTGCGTCCGCTGCTCCTCGCGCACCAGCGTGAACCCCTGCGACTCGTTGTAGCGGGCCACCCCGGCGAAGTGGCAGTGCCGCCGCACCCATGGCACCCCGAGACGGGCGGCCCGGTCGACCGCCCACAACGCCATCACCGTCCCCGGCCTCCGCTCGCGCATGGCCGGGTCGGTGATGGCCCCTGACAGGTACAGGGCGGCCTCGGCGCGCTCCTCATCCGTCCAGCCCCACGGCGGCCCCTGATCCTGCACGACCATCTGGCCGACGATGCCGTGCTCGTCGCTGTCGAGCACCCACACGTCCCCGTCGGGGTTGTCGCACTGGGCGACCAGATCATCGAGCGCTTCCCGCCAGCTCGGCATCCCGCGTTGCTCCATCCAATCGCACCGGGCCTCGATCACCCTGGCGACCTGGGACCGGTCGGCGCTGGTCGCAAGACGCATCTGCAGCACCCGCCCATTGTGCGGCAACACCACGGGGGCGCACGGGGAGCCAGCGGAACTACTCCAGATCCGTGCCCCACGGAAGGGAAGCACACAAGAAACGCCCACCCTCCCCGCCGAAGCAAAGGGCGGGCGTCCGTGCGCCGGTCGCACGTCAGGGCGACGGCGGCCGGGGCAGCTGCAGGGAGTTCGGCGTAACGTACACGCCCAGCACGGTCAGCACCGCCAGCGCGATGCCCGATCCATTCGGTCGTGGTGACGGTGATGGCCGCCTGGCACGCGTACGCGGCCGCGAGGTCGCCGGACCTGCCGCCCTTCTTATCGGACCTGCTGAGCCGTCAGGTGAAGGCGACGCAGCGCGACCGCGTCAAGGTGCGTCCCTGCTACCGGGAGGGGTGCGAGACCGAGCCGCACCCGGGCGGCGTGCACGTCTTCACCGGTCGCACGACCCGGCGGCGCGACGCCAAGCACGAGCTCGTGCCGGTGACCGCGGCGCATTGGCGACGGTCCGGGTTCGAGTCGATGGTGTTCAAGCCCGCGGCCGAAGGGTGGTTCCCTGCGAAGTCCCCGCTGCCGCGCCGTCCCGTCCCCGTGGCGGCCGAACCGGGTGGCGGTACGTGGCCGGAACTACGTCGAGCGCTCTACCGCGTGCTGGGTGCCGCTCGCGCCGGGCCTGACGCCGCACCTGCTGTCGCACAGCCACCGGACATGGATGGTCGAAGACCGCACCCCGGAGATCCTCATCCACGAGCGCCTGGAGCACGAGCTGGGCAGCGTGGGAGCGCGGTACACCGCTGCACGAGCGCTGTAACGCCGCCTTGGATGCGCGGTTGAGGATGCATCCGCGCTCCTTCCGTGGCCGCGCTGGACGAGCTTCTGGCCGCCCGTGCGTTGCGAAAGGGAGGAGACGAAGCCAAGATCGCCCCACAGATTCCCACAGCCAGGCGGTTGCGGGACTCCGGGCCAGGCCCAAAAAGCGGACCTGACCGTGAGTGGAGCTGAGGGGATTTGAACCCCTGACCCCCTCGATGCGAACTACTGGCGCTCACGGCCCTTCGCCGCTCTGCCGAGGTCGTGACGTGTGCCGATGGCAGATCACGTGAGCCGTTGTGTGGCGCCGTTGCTGTACTTCTCTGCTGTACAGCAGTCCCGCTTGACCTGCGACAGCACCCGAGCAATCCGAGGACAAGCCGACCCGGAGCGCAGGGCTGGCCACGGCCCGAGCACCGGAAGCCGCGCGGTAGCGATCGCCCCCAACCATCCACCCACCTTGGCCACGACGTGGCGATCGTAGGGCCGTACTGAGAATGCGCTGTCCTGCAAAGCTCGTGATCGTTTACGAGTCCCCCTCTGCGGGGGTTGGCGGGAAAAGACGATGCTGGTGTCTGGCGCACTGTGTACCTTAGGTATGAAGGAGATCACCTGTTGCCATCAGCGATAGAGAGTGAAGGGTGAGTGGCGAAGTGGTTCCGGCGAACGGCATGTGCAGATCCAGGTTCGTGGCGCGAGTCCGCCGACTGGCCTCTTCCATTCTTCCTGCACTGCGAATCTATCCGGCAACGCTGGTGGTAATCGACGTGACAGTTACACTCTGCGATCTTCTTGTCGATCCGGAGGACCCGCGTCCACGGCTGAAACGCCTCGAACACTACTTCGGAGAGATGAGTCAACAAGAGGTCACATCAGGCGTCGAAGCGCTCGCTAACGGCGAAGTCGATAATGCCATAGAATGGCTCAAGGGGGTCAATCGGGCCGAGTACAAAGCCTATGTCCGTCGCCTTGTTGGTGCTGCTGAGTACAGTCGCCTAGAACGTGCTCTCAAAGAGGATGCTGCTGTTGTCAGTCTAGCAATTAGACGTGCCGTGCGAGGGCTTATGCCGTTTGCTGTCGCATGGGAAGATGCCCTCACTGTGATGACTAGAGAGCAACTTTCCGCCGTGACGAAGATGGATCTTCTAGGCTTGAGTCTGGTAAAGGTGATCGCCAGCCTAGATTCCGTGGTGGGCGAGAAACTGCTGCCTGCCTTGCCGATGGAGGTCACGCGTGCAACTGAGGACGATCTCTCAACTTGGCAGGTAGAAAACCTCGCTGACCTCGCCAGTCAGTTCCGGCACCTCGTTTCCGCAGCGTCGGCTATGCGGATCGACAGGATCAACTCACCTCTGGTTAGGAAGATCCAAGGGGCGCGAGATGCCCTCACCTACTCGGCCGACGGCGTTTCACAAGCGGCTAATTCGCTTATCGAACTTATTGATCGCCTTATGCGTGAGGCTTACGATCAAGCGACTGTTCTTCGGTGGATTGACGCCAACTTCACAGACGATCGGGATCTTTCCTTTGTGGATAACAATGGCCAGAGGCGTGCCACCAAGAGAGGGGAAGCCCTCTGTCTCGTGTATGGCGGGGGTGCTGTAGCGAGAGAAGCAACTGACTTGGATGACGGAACGGGACCTTCGCTTATCCATGACATTGCTGCTCGTGTTATCGTGGCGGCGCGTACCCGACTGCAGAAATTCAAGCATGCAGATATAGACTCCGTTTCCGAGCGCGAGAAACTCGTGGCTACCATGGTGGCCCTCGAAGGCGCTCTTATGATCGGGCTTCAAATCGGAGCAATTTCGGGAACAGTCGGTGGTTTACCGCAGTTGCCCGAGACGGCTTAGATGAGGCGAGTTCCTTAGGGTCGGTCGGCCCGGAGAGGCTGCATACCCTCCCCGCGCAGTCCGGCGGCGGCCGCGTAGCGGGCGCCCTCGACCTGGTGTTTGTCGGTCAGTTCAGTCCCGCCCGCGCTGTCCGCTGACCTCTTTGTCCCGAACTACCGGCACTCCTGCGCGCCCTCGCCCAGCTCACGACGTGTGCCGCTGGAAGATCACGTAAGCCGTCCTGAGCGGCTGTTGCTGTATTCCGTGCTGTACAGCAGTCTGTCTGACCTGCGACGCCGCCCTCACAATTCGAGGGCAAGCGGATCCGGAGCGCAGGGCCGACCACGGCCCGAGCACCGGAAGCCGCGCGGCAGCGATCGCCCCCAGCCACGTGCCTACCCCAGCCCCGCCGTGGCGATCGTAGGGCCTTAGCTCCACACGAGTGGCCCCAACCATACCTCTTAACGATTGCTCACAATCACCTCGATGGCCAATAGTCGCAATAGCTCAATGTCTGGAAGGAGCTTCATGGCTTCATCACTCAAAGGCAACAAGATTTTCGACTCAGCAAATCGTACATCGTCTTTTGCGTGAACAATCCTATTTCGCAACATATACACTCTCTTGGCAACTTGCGATCCAATAGCCTCACCGCTCTTGAGGTTGATTGCAGGCACTCCAGCAATTGGCCCCTGTCGCCCGAAGTGTCCGCCATGATCAAGCTTGAAAAATTCCTGCAGCTTAGCATCCGGGACGGAATCTCCTATGAGGGTGCGGAGTTGATCGCCTTCGCTAGCGCCATGTGAGCGCTCCACAGAATTCAAGATTTGAAGTACAGAGGAGTCTTTTTCTTCGTCGAAGTCTAGAGATCTTAGGATTCTTCGAACTTGTCTAACAGCTTCACGCCTGTGCGCAGAGGGGAGATAGTGTTCGAGAACCTGATAATACGACAAGTATGATAGAGTGTAATTGCCGCGTACCGAGAAATTACTGGGCGTGGAGAACAGGTCTGCCACATTACTCGGCACCGGGGTTCTCGGGAACCTGACCTTGTGCACAATTTCCAGACTACGCCGCCGATGTCTAGCTCTTTCGATCTTTGGACGCAGCGAGTAAAAAGCTCTATGACGAGCGTTTAGCTCGAAGAGGAAAGAATTGGCAAGCTCGCGCGACCTGCGCAGGACTTCGGCTTTTTCGGCTGGTCCACTAAAGAAAATCTTAAGGGTGGATTGAGTTCGCTTCTGCCGAGTTCCTATATCTCGCGGCAAGAGAGGAATACAAAAGGCAGAATTAGGCGATATCTCTATGCACGTTGCCCCATCGCTTGAGGTGACTCTAATCAGAGGGGATACAAAGTCTCGATCCTCGTCGTGGATCAACGGAGGCGCGCCCACGTGAGTATGCGAACAAGGGCGAACGTCGAATTCAAATCTATCAATGTTCCTAAACGGGCTTATCCCTTGCTGTTGTATCTCAAATTCAGCGTATCCCCGATGGGGATCAACCCACCCCTCAACATCCTCCAATCTTTCGGCTCCTCGATCTATGGCCTCTAGGATAGGATTGACCGATTCCGAAGGGATTGCTATTTCTCGCCCACGAGAGGCATTCGTTTCAGGAGATTCATAGATGATGAAGTCCTCATCGTGAGAAACGTATGTTAGCTCCAGGGCCTGACCTATCCGGGATATTTGATCCTCTTCGAATCGACTAAAACCATTGCTCTTTGTCACAGCGCCTCCCGTAGTCACATGAGGATTGGTGTAAGCGCAAGTTTCGCTCAGTCCACCAAGCACTCCAGTCGCTCCATCAGCTATACCGGATCTTAGGCCGCAACAGGCCGAACTTCGGACTCTTCGGCCATCTGTAGCCGGTTGGTCGGGACGGGTCGGCCCGGAGAGGCCGCAGGCCCGGCCCGGCCGAACCGGCTGGCGGCGCGGAGCGGCGCCCTTGAAGACGTAGAGAAAGTTCTCATAGGGCGCGCTGGGCGCGTCGGTCCCTGGGGTCTTAGCTGGCTTGTTCCTGCTGGTCGTAGCGGCGGCGCCAGGCTGCGCAGCGTTCGATGTAGGCGGGGAGGTGCTGGGCCTGGAAGTGTTCGGCGGACCAGTCGTCGTCGCCTACTTCTGCGGTGGGGTTGCAGACGTAGGCCCAGCCGTGGCGGCCGTCGAGCAGGTCTAGGCGTGTCAGGTCGTAGAGCGGGTTCTCGAACGCGTCCAGTAGTTGCCACTCGTCGGGGGTGAGGCCGGTGAGCAGGTAGCCGCGGGCTGTGGTGGTGCCTGGGACCAAGCCGGGATAGACCTCGCCGGGCAGGGTGGCGACACGCCACCCGTGGGCGGCTGCGGGGCTGTGGTCGGGGACGCGGTCGATGAGGGTGAACAGGACCTCAGGGAACTGGAGGCTTCCATAGACGAACAGGGCCTCCGGGTCCACCGATAGGCGGTCCTTCCGGCCAGAGCTGGGCGAGGTCGGTCGGGGTGAGTGGGTCCCGGTATGCGGCATGGAGCACCTCCCGGGAAACCTTAGCGTCGGTGTCGGCGAGTGCGGCGAACCAGTCGAATCCGGCCGGGTAGGCCCACATGTAGGTGCGGTGGGTGGGGGCGGCTCCCCGGTCGGTGAGGTAACCGGAGATGGTCTTGTCGCTCCACCACGGGACGCATGCGCGGAGGTAGTCGGCGCACTCGGCGGCGGGGGTTCCGGTGTTGATGGCGCGGTGGGCCTGGCTGAGGACGAGCTGGGTGTAGTGGGCGAGGCGGACGCGGGTGATCAGAACCTTGTCGTCGGGCAGGACGAACAGGGGCCATGCCTGGGCGAGTCCTTCGAGCAACACTTGGTGTGGGGCGTGGATGGACAGGAGGCGGACCCACGGGACGTCTTCGGCAGCGGCGCTGGCGGTGTAGCTAGCGCTTTGGAGGCCGTGGCCGAGGACTTCATGTAGGGCGAACTGGCGGGCGCCTGCCTGGGTGAACTCGACGTTGGGCAGGTTGAGGCGGAGGCGGACGTTGTGGCCGGCGCCGTCGAGCCAGTAGGTCCAGTAGGCGTCGACCTCGGCGGTTTCGATGGTGAGGGTGTAGGGGGCGGTGCTGCCGGTCGCCTCGCGGATGGCGGATTCTAGGTCGTCGGCGGCCTGGCGGATGGCGTGGGGGGCATCGCTGACGTCGAGTGGTCCCTCTGCCCGGCGGAGTTCGCGGTTGGTGTCGGGGCCCCAGGCGATGCCGAGATCGGCCAGTGCGGTGCGGGCCTGGTCGAAGCGTTCGGCGATGTAGTCGTCTGGCCAACCGGCGGCGTCGCATCCCTGGGTGGCGCGGACGTAGTCGTTCAGAGGTGGGTGTTCGCCCAGCAGGGCGCCGAGGTAGGCGAGGTCGGCGTCAAGGCGGGCGGCCAAGGGGCCGGTGGCGTCCTGGCGGAGGTCGGCGAGTTGACGGTAGACGGTGAGGCGGTCGGGGGCGGGGTCTGGTTCGGGGCCGCCTGGGTGGCAGTCGAAATCGATGATGGGGGACGCTCCGCGCTGGACCTCGTGGGCGTTCCACGCGCGGAGAACCGTCTCGATGTCGTCACGCAGGCTCATGCGGTACATCCCATCGCAGGGTGAGGGACTGGTTCGGGCGTAGGTGGTTGCGGGTGAGCGTCATGACGGCGTCATCGCCGTCGTAGTCCCACACCAGGTCATCATCGGCCGAGATCTCCGCGCCGTTGGGGTCTTCCTCGGTGGCCTCGCAGCGCACGAGTTGCCCGGCGCCCTGGTGGCGGATGCGAAGGGTGTAGTGGCGGGTGTATCGAGGGATCGACTGGCGCCAGTAGTGGTCGTGGACGAACCCGGCCGCCTTCGCAGATAAAGCCGATCGTCGCCGTCTGCCCTGGCTGGAGGGGTGGGGAGATCTGGCAGGCGAATTTGGACAGGTTGGCGGTGTCGTGCCTGCGCTGGATCATCACCCGATGCTCGGGGTCGTTGATCGGGTCGATGACGAGGCGTTCGCGGGTGGTCTCGAACCACACTTCCCGGGCGAGGCGGGTCATGGGCTTGTTGCTGAGGTTCATCAGCTGGTGCCGGTAGGTGACGCGCGACCAGCCGTCGGGGTCGATGTCGATGTCGCACGTCATCGTCAGTTCAACGATGTTCCCGGCCAGGGTGGCGAACTGGGCGGTCTCCTCGTTGGTGAGGCGCAGGACCTGTTGCAGTTTCAGGAGTTGCCTGCCGAGCCGGCGGGCCTCGTCGGTGGCTCCTTCGACGGCGTCCAGATGCGTCGGCGACACGAACGTGGTGGGCTGGCGGGTGGTGCCCCATTCGACGTCTCCGCGTGGGGCGGTCAGCTGTTGATCGATGGCCTGTAGGAGTTGGGCGGCCTTCGTCGGGGCGGCGGGGCCGTCGTCGTCTGGGGGCTGGGGCGTCGGTTGGTCGTCGGTGACGCGTTCGAACAGCTGCCCCGCCGTCCAGCCCGGGAACATCTTCTCCAGCACGCGGCAGGTATCACGGCCCGCTGCGTCGCGGGGCGCTGCTGCGAGCAGTTCGCCTCTGAGCGGACCTGCCGGACGCCTGGACGACCCTCCGCCGCGCTGAGCAACGCCGTCGCCAGCAACCTGCTGCAGGCGCGCAAGAAGACCGACGCGTAGCTGCCGGACGGGTGGGACACGGTGGTCGGTGAGGGCGGCCGGGGGTTGTCGGGCGGGCAGCGGCAGCGGCTGCTGCTGGCGCGGGCGTTGCGGGAAGAAGTCCTGCCCTGCAACCTGTGGCGGCCCTGCTGCGCGTCTGCAAGCCTCTGAGACGGCGTGTGAAGCCCTGGAGCGTGGAGGAGGCTCGTAAGTTCCTGGTCTGGACTCATGATCGCCGAGACCCGTTTGTACGCCGCGTACGTCCCCATCCTGGCTCTCGGGCTGCGGCGCGGTGAGGTGCTGGGCCTGCGATGGGCCGATGTGGACCTAGGCACCGGAGAGATCCTCATCGGCTGGCAACTCCAGCAGATCAACGGTCTGCTTCTCCACAGGAAACCAAGATTGAAGCCTCGGGCGCAGCCCTTCCCCTCGTGGGCATCTGCGCCACCGCGCTCCGGGAGCGTCAGAAGGAGCAAGTGGCGGCACGGGAAGGGTGACCGAGTGGGCGCGGTCGGATCTTGTGTTCACGACGCGTACAGGGCGGCCCGTCCGCGGAACTTCGACCGCAGCTTTGTGGCGGCATGTGACCGGGCGGGCGTGCGTCGGCTGCCCGTCCACGTTCGCGGAAGATCGCGCGTCCCCTGGTGGTCCTGGGCGTCCATCCGCGCGTGGTGATGCAGATCGTTCGGCACAGCCAGATCGCCGTCACCATGGAGATCTACAACGAGCGAGGCTCGACGGCGGCCACGCGGAAGGCCCTGCGGAAGCTGGGCAGGCAGCTCGGCTGGCGGCGTAGCTGTACTTCGCTGTTGTACGGAGATCACGAAGGCCGGCACCCGCGCAGAGGCCGGCCTGCGGCAGCGGGGGGATTCGGGGGGTCGTCCCCCCGATAGAAATGACGAAGGACCAGGTGGAAGCGGTCTTCAACCGCGACCACGCTGGTCCCAGGTCCGAAGTGGAGCTGAGGGGATTTGAACCCCTGACCCCCTCGATGCGAACGAGGTGCGCTACCGGACTGCGCTACAGCCCCAAGGACGCGATAAGGCTAGCAAACTTCCAGGGGTGTTCGCGCATCGGGACGCGGCGCGTCACTCGCCGACGACGCGGCGGTCGTCTGCGTACTGGTCGAAGACCTCGTCCTGGGGGCGGGGGTCCAGCTCGATGACGTCGGCGTTCTGCTGGGCGGCGGCGCGTTCGGCGGCGGCGCGTTCGGCGCGGGCTCGGGCCGCGGCGGCGGCCACGGCGGCGCGTTCGCGGCGTCGGGCGGCGTCGATGCGGACGGCGACGCGGAGCAGGGCGACGTGTGCCGCGAACAGGACGGTGGCGGGCAGGACGGTCCACCAGGGCGCCAGGCCGGTGGCGGCGACGACGGTGGTGGCCAGGACGAGGACCGTCAGGCCGAACGTGCGGCGGCGGCGCCGGGCGATGACGGCGGCGCGGCCGCGGCGGCGCGGGGCGGGTGGAGGGGCCTCCTCTTCCTCCTCGACGGGGGTCTCCTCCGTGATCTCGTCTGTCTTCTTGGGGCGTGAGGTGTCGCGCCGCAGCCACATGGGGACCAGGACGACCGCCCACACCGCGACGATGGCCAGGTAGAGTACTGCGCTGCTCACCGGCTCACCACCGGAGCCCGGCGAAGACGCCGCAAGGCACGCCGGACGCGCGCGCCGTCTTTCGGCACGCGCACGTGCATTGGGAGCAGGGCCACGCCCCGCACGGTACGAGCCGGTGTCAGACGTTGACGAGCATAAGGGGCGGTGTGTCGCGAGATCGATCCCGCGGTTACTCTTCGTTTGCCAAGTCTTCTCGATCGCAGGATTCTTACGTGGCGGGCGCGGACGATTGTCGGCGCGCCGCCAAGGGTCACGAGGACGAAGAGGACCGGGGAAATTCCTGGCGGAGCGTGGACAGCCAGCGGCTGCGCAGACCGCCGGGCACGTCCTCCACGGTCAGCGCATAGCAGATGTGGTCCCGCCACGCTCCGTCGATGTGCAGATGGCGGCGCCGAATTCCCTCTTCGCGAAATCCGAGTTTTTCCACCACGCGGCGGCTGGCGGTGTTCTCGGGACGGATATTCGCCTCCAGCCGGTGCAAACCGACGGTGAAGAAACAGTGGTCGACGGCCAGTGCGACGGCGGTGGGAATCACGCCGCGGCCGGCCACCTGCCGGTCGATCCAGTAACCGATCTGCGCGGAGCGCGCCGAGCCCCACACGATCGCGCCGATGGTGAGCTGGCCGGCGAAGCGGCCCTCGTAGGTCACCACCCAGGGCAGGGCCAGCCCCTGCCGGGCCTCGCGGCGCATCGTGTGGACCATGCTGAGGTAGGGGCCGAGGCCGCTGCGGAACAGCGGCGTCTCGGGGTTGGTGGGCTCCCAGGGACGCAGCCAGTCGGCGTTGCGGACCCGTAGTTCCCGCCAGGTGGCGGCGTCGCGGTGCCGGAGGGGGCGCAGCCCGACCGGGCCCTCGGACAAGCTGGTCGGCCATCCCCGCATTCGTTCCACGGCTCCATGATTCCCCGGTGGCGGGCTCGGACGCCATCAATTGTCGCCCACAATCCGGCGGTGGGGCCCGCGCGCGCCCTTGAGAACCGGCGGTGCCCAGGGCGTTGCGGCGGCGTCCGGCAGGACGCCGCAGCGCGGCGCAGGGCGCCGGTCGGCGATACGGCGGGGTGCCGTGGTCGGCCGTGCCTCGGTCATAGCCAGCGGCCGTTCTTCATCACCCGGGTGACGGTGAGGTCGTCGTCGAGGACGAGGAGGTCGGCGCGTTTGCCGGGTTCCAGGGAGCCGATGTCGTCGGCGAGGCCGAGCATGCCCGCGGGGGTGAGGGCGGCGGCCCGGGCGGCCTGTTCGACGGGCAGGCCGACGTCGGTGACGGCGCGGCGGAAGGCGTCGGCCATGGTGATGGTGCTGCCGGCGATGGACGTTCCGTCCGCCAGCAGGGCGCGGCCGTCGCGGACGCGGACGTCCATGCCGCCGAGGCGGTAGTCGCCGTCGCCCATGCCGGTCGCGGCCATGGCATCGGTGATCAGGGCGACGCGTCCGGCGCCGGCGGCGGCGAAGACCAGCCGGGCCACGTCGGCGTCCACGTGCACCCCGTCGTTGATCAGCTCGACGGTGACGCGGGGGTCGTTCAGCGTCGCGACGACGGGGCCGCCGTCGCGGTGGTGCACGGGGCGCATGGCGTTGAACAGGTGCGTGGCGACGCGGGCCCCGGCCTCGATCGCCTCCCGGGTCCGCGCGGCGGTGGCGTCGGTGTGGCCGACGGCGGCGATCACTCCTTCGGACACGGCCGTCCGGACGAGTTCCAGCGCGCCGGGCAGCTCGGGCGCCAGGGTGATCATGCGGAGGTGGCCGCGTCCGGCCTGCACGAGGTCGCGGAACTCGGCGGGGTCGGGCGGCCGCAGCCATGCCGGGTCGTGTGCGCCGCAGCGGGCGGCCGACAGGTACGGGCCTTCGAGGTGGACGCCCGCGATGACGCCGTCCGCGGCCACTTCGGCGAGGCCCGAGACCGCCTTGGCCAGTTCCTGCGGGCTTCCGGTGACCAGGCTGGCCATGGTGGTGGTCGTCCCGTGCTCGCGGTGGAAGCGCGCCGCACGTGCCGCCTCGTCGGCCAGGCCGCTCTGGTACGACACGCCTGCCGCCCCATGCACGTGGACGTCCACGAACCCGGGGACGACGTACCGTCCGGCGACGTCGTCGACCTCGCCCGTGGACGGGGCCTGCCCTGGGGCCTCCCCCGGGGGAGCGAGTTCGGCGATGCGGTCGCCCGCCGTGCGGAGCCAGCCGTGCCGTACCTCGCCGGGAAGGACCAGCCGCGCGTTGACCAGCGTCGTCATGGCGTGATGATCTCGCGCCCGGGGTGGTGATGCGACATGTCCGACCTCCCGCTCCGCGCAGGCCTGACTCCGGTCGGTGTCCGGGGCCCGCGTCCGGCAAAGCGCGGTGCCTCTTACCCGTTCGGCGGCGTTTCCAACGCCCCGGTGATCAGTCGGCCGGTCGCGGGTGGTCGCCGCCGCCGATCTGGTCGACGGCGTGCGCGAGCACCGGCCCCAAGACCGCCATGCCGTCGCGGACGCCGCCGGTCGAGCCGGGCAGGTTGACGATGAGGGTGCGGCCGGCGACGCCCGCCAGGCCGCGCGACAGGACCGCCGTGGGCACCCGGTCGCGGTTCGCCAGCCGGATCGCGTCCGCGATGCCGGGAATCTCGCGTTCGATGACGCGCCGGGTCATCTCCGGGGTCTGGTCGGTGGGGGTGAGACCGGTGCCGCCCGAGGTCACGACCACGTCGTAGCCTTCGGCCACCGCGTTGTTCAGCACCTCGGCGACGGGTTCGCCGTCCGGGACGACGACTGGTCCGTGCACCTGGCAGCCGAGGTCCTCCAGCAGTTCCACCAGCACGGGCCCGGACTTGTCGGCGTACACGCCCGCCGCCGCCCGGTTCGACACCGTGACCGCCATCGCCCGGATCATTCCTGCTCCCCCTCGACGCCGTCGTACGGCATGGTCGCGCCCATCATGCCCGCCGCCCGCCGGCCGGGACGGCGGCGGGCCTGGTCAGCGGTGCCAGCGGCCGGTCTTGCCGCCGGTCTTCTCCTCGACGCGGACGTCCGTGATCACCGCGGCGGGGTCGATGGCCTTGACCATGTCGATGAGGGAGAGCGCCGCGACCGTCACGGACGTCAGCGCCTCCATCTCGACGCCGGTGCGGTCGGCGGTGCGGACGGTCGCGGCGATGGCGACCCCGTCGTCGCGGACGTCCAGGGTGACCTCGACGCCGTGCAGGGCGATGGGGTGGCACAGCGGCACCAGGTCGGGGGTGCGCTTGGCGGCCATGATCCCGGCGATGCGCGCCACCGCGAGGGCGTCGCCCTTGGGCACGTCGCCGGCGCGCAACGCCTTGACGCACGCTTCCGACAACCGGACGAACCCCGTGGCGACGGCCGAACGGGTCGTCACGTTCTTCTGCGAGACGTCCACCATCCGGGCGGCGCCGGTGGCGTCCAGATGGGTGAACTCGGAGCCCATGCTCATGACGGCAACCTCATGACCTCTACCTGCGATCCGGCGGGCAGCCTGTCGGCGTCCTCCGGCACGACGATCAGACCGTCGGCCGACGCCAGGGAGGCCAGCTGGTGGGAGCCCTGCGCTTCGACCGGTGCCACGGAGAGCGGTTCGCCCCCGGACGAGCTCAGCTTCCCCCGCAGGAAATGGCGCATGCCTGCCGGAGAGGTGACGTCCTCGGTGAGCACCGCCCGCACCACGGGGAGGCGCTCGGGGGGCAGGCCCTGCATGACCTGGAGGGCGGGCCGTACGAACACCTGGAACGACACGTAGGCGCTGACGGGGTTGCCCGGAAGGGTGAACACGGGCGTGCCCTGCAGGAGCCCGAACCCCTGGGGCTTGCCGGGACGCATCGCGACCTTGTGGAACCCGACCGTGCCCGTGCCCGCCAGCACCTCCTTGACCACGTCACGCGCGCCCATCGACACGCCCCCGGAGGTGACGATCGCGTCGGCGCGGGTGAGCTGGTCCTCCAGGGCGTCCATGACCTTCTCAGGCTCGTCCCCCACGGTGGCCTGCCGGTAGCCGACTCCCCCCGCCTCGGCCACCGCGAGGGTGAGCATGAAGCTGTTGGAGTCCCAGATCTCCCCGGGGGCGAGCCGTTCGCCGGGCTCGCGCAGTTCGGTGCCCGTGGACAGCACCACGACGCGCGGCCTCGGCCGTACGGTGACGCGCGAACGGCCCACCGCGGCGAGCATGCCGATCTGTGCCGCGCCCAGGCGGGTGCCGGGCTCGGCCACTACTTGGCCCTCCGTGACGTCCTCACCGGCCCTCCTGATGGAGTTGCCGGGGGGCGCGGACCGGGTGATGCGCACCGAGGCGGTACCGCCGTCGGTCCACTCCACCGGGACGACCGCGTCGGCCCCTGCGGGGATGGGCGCGCCGGTCATGATGCGCGCGGTCAGCCCCGGGCGTATGGCCGACACGCCCGGGTCCCCCGCGGCGATGTCGCCGACGACCGGGAGCACCACCGGATCGGTCTCCGACGCCCCCGCGACGTCCGCCGCCACCACCGCGTACCCGTCCATGGCGGAGTTGTCGAACGGCGGCAGCGGCACGGGCGCCGACACCGGCTCGGCCAGCACGGTGCCGTGCGCCTCCAGCAGTGCCAGGTCCAGCGGCGGAAGCTCCCGGACGGTGCCGAGGATCTCCGCCAGGTGTTCGTCGACGGTTCTCATGCCCACGGTCCCCCAGTGTGACGCGAGGACACAGCGCCTACGAGCCCTCCACGCCGTCGGCGGCGTCGTGCCGCTTCACGAATTCGCGCAGCCACGGGATGAACTCGGGAGCCAGGTCGGGACGCTCCGAGGCGAACTGCACCACGGTGCGCAGGTACTCCAGCTTGTTGCCGGTGTCGTAGCGGCGGCCGCGGAACTTCACCCCGTACACGGTGCCGCCCTGCTCCCGGGGCATCTCGGCGAGGGTGCGCAGCGCGTCGGTGAGCTGGATCTCGCCGCCGCGTCCGGGCGGGGTCTTCTCCAGCACGTCGAACACGGCCGGGTCGCACACGTACCGGCCGATGATGATCCAGTTGCTGGGCGCCTCGTCCGCGGCGGGCTTCTCCACCAGGTCGGTGATGCGCACCACGTCGTCCTCGTCGGTGCCCTCGATGGCGGCGCAGCCGTAGGCCGAGACCTGGTCCGGCGGCACCTCCATCAGCGCCACGACGCTGCCGCCGCGCTGCTGGCGCACCTCGATCATGCGGCTGAGCAGCCGGTCCCGGGAGTCGATCATGTCGTCGCCGAGCAGCACGGCGAACGGCTCGTCGCCCACGTGCTGGCGGGCGCAGTGCACCGCGTGCCCGAGGCCGCGCGGCTCGCCCTGCCGGACGTAGTGCATGATCGCCAGGTCGCTGGACTCGCGGACGGCGGCCAGGCGCTCCTCGTCGCCCTTGGCGCGCAGCGCCTCCTCCAGCTCGTAGGCGCGGTCGAAGTGGTCCTCGATCGACCGCTTGCTGCGCCCGGTGATCATCAGCACGTCGGTGAGGCCGGCGTCGACGGCCTCCTCGACGACGTACTGGATCGCGGGCTTGTCGACAACCGGGAGCATCTCCTTGGGGGTCGCCTTGGTGGCGGGCAAGAATCGGGTACCGAGGCCCGCCGCCGGGACCACCGCCTTCTGCACAGGTACGAAGTCGGCCATAGAGAGACCCTAGTCATCCACGAGGACCACAGCGTGCACCAGATCGATTCCAAACCCTCGCGCCGCGCCGAACTGCTGGCCAGGCGCACCGCCATGGACTCGGGCGCGCGCGCCGCCGCGGCCCGTTCGCTGCGGGACACCCTGTTGTCCACCCCCGAGGTGGAGATGGCGGGGACCATCGCGGCGTACGTGTCGATCGGCGCCGAGCCCGACACCCGGGGGCTGCTGTTCGCCTTGTGGAAGCGGGGCGCGTACGTGCTGCTGCCCCGTCTCCTGCCGGACGCCGACCTGGACTGGGCCTCCTACGAGGGGCCCGACTCGCTGGCTCCGGGGCCGCGCGGCCTGCTGGAGCCCACCGAGCCGTCCCGTGGGCCGGACGCTGTGGCGAGTGCGGATGTGGTGCTCGTCCCAGCAGTCGCCGTGGACCGTACCGGGATGCGCCTGGGCCGGGGCGGCGGTTCGTACGACCGCGCACTGGCGCGCGTGGGCCCCGCCATCCTCACCGTGGCCCTGCTCTACGACGGGGAGTTGGTCGACGCCCTGCCCGCCGAACCGCACGACCAGCGGGTGCGAGCCGCCGTGACCCCGTCAGAGGGCCTTGTCCGCTTCCCGCGCTAGAGGTGTGGCCTTCGGCGGCCAGGGGGCGGGCGCGTCGCGGCGTATGGGGCGAGGCGGGGCCGGGGCGGGCATAGGCGGACGGATCACTGCGCGTACAGTTCCGGATCGTCCAGCCCGCCGTGCGCCGACCGCTCCCCCGCGGTGGCGTGCCGCCGCAAGGGAGGTCTCCAGATGACGAAGCCGTGGCGGATCCTCGCCCTGCCCCCACTGGACCCGTCCTTGATCCGCGGCATGCTCGATCCGGTCGTGGGCGACGCGGCGGAGATCGTCCTCCCGGCGGAGCGGGAACGTGGCACGCTGCTGGACGCGCTGGCCGACGCCGAACTGGTGCTGGCCGACTTCAGCGGACGTTTGGCGCTGGACGCCGAAGCCGTGGCGGCGGCGCCGCGGCTGGCGTTCGTGCAGATGCCCGCGGTGGGAACGGACAGTCTCGACCTGGACGCGCTCACGGCCGCGGGCGTGCCCGTGGCCAACGCGGCGGGGACCAACGCCCGTTCGGTGGCCGAATGGGCGGTCGGCGCCGCGTTCGCGCTCTGCCGCCACCTGGCGTGGAGCGACCGGCGTGTCCGCGAGGGCGGATGGCCGCAACTGGAGATGCTGGGGCGAGGCGCCCGGGAGCTACGGGCCCAGCGTGTCGGGATCCTGGGGTACGGGGCGATCGGTTCCGAGACCGCCCGGCTGTTCCAGGCGCTGGGGTGCGCGGTGTCGTACTGGTCACGGCGGCGACGCGCCGACGCCTCGGCCACCTACCGCGAGCTGGACGACCTGCTCGCCACCTCGGACATCCTCGTGGTGACGCTGCCGCTCACGGACGAGACGCGCGGCCTGCTGGGCGCCGACCGCCTCGCCCGTCTCCCCCAGGGGGCCCTGCTGGTCAATGCCGCGCGCGGGGGCATCGCCCCCGACGAGGCGGTGCTGGCGGCGCTGGAGTCGGGGCGGCTGGGGGCCGCCGCGTTGGACGTGTTCGACGAGGAGCCGCCGCCCGCCGACAGCCCCCTGCGCAGGCACGAGAACGTACTGCTGTCCCCGCATTCGGCCGGTGCGACGCTGGACGCGCAGCTGGCCATCGTGTCGGTGGTGCAGGAGAACCTCGCCGCCGTCCTGGCCGGACGCCCCGTGGCGAACGTCGTGAACGCCGTGGAGCCGCTGGTCAGACGGCGCTGACGCTGACGACGCTCACGGCTGACGGCGTTGGCGGCGCTGATGGCCTAGTTCACGTCCCGGGACGGATCGCCCCAAGAGCCGGTTAAGAGACGGCCTCCAGGGCAGTACACAGGCCGGTTGGGGCACGTCCCGGCCCCCGGCTTCTGGGCCGCCCCAAAACGAATGTGTGTGTGAAGCACATAAATCGGTAGGATCGCGAACGATCTCAACTTCGCGACCCCGCAGGGGAGGGATGTGCGGCTCGACCTCTGGCTACTCTTCGGCGCGACACTTGTACTCATAGCGATCCTCGCGGTCCGGCTGTCCCACCGGGCGGGCTTGCCGACCCTCCTGGCGTACATGGGCATCGGCCTGTTCCTCGGCGAGTCCGGGCCCATCGGCCTGCGCTTCGACAACGCCGAACTGGCAGAGGTGCTGGGGCTGGCCGCGCTGGTCCTGATCCTGGCCGAGGGCGGCATCACCACCAACTGGCGCAACGTACGGCCGTCCGTACCCGCCGCGCTGGCCGTCTCCACGCTCGGCACCCTCATCAGCGTGATCATCGTGGCGGTCGCCGCGCACTGGCTCCTGGACATGGACTGGCGCCTGGCGTTCCTGCTGGGGGCCGTACTGGGCCCCACGGACGCCGCCGCGGTGTTCTCCGTGCTGCGCCGCCTGCCGCTACCGTCCCGGCTCGCCGGACTGCTGGAGGCCGAGTCCGGATTCAACGACGCACCCGTCGTCATCGTCGTCGTCTGGCTCAGCACCCACACCGGCGCGCCCAACCCGGCGGAACTGGTCGGCATCATGGTGTACGAGCTGACCGCGGGCGCCGTCATGGGATGCGTCATCGGCTGGCTGGGGGCGTACGCGCTTCGCCGGGTCGCCCTGCCCGCATCCGGTCTTTACCCCATCGCGGTGTTGTCGTTGTCGATCGGTTCCTACGGGGCCGCGACCCTTCTGCACGCCAGCGGCTTCATGGCCGTGTACGTCAGCGCGTTGGTGCTGGGCAACGCACGCCTTCCGCACCGTCCCGCCACCCGGGGGTTCGCCGAGGGAATCGCCTGGCTGGCCCAGATCGGCCTGTTCGTGATGCTGGGGCTGCTGGCCTCCCCCGAGGAACTGCCCGCGCAGATCGTTCCCGCTCTGGTGGCCGGATTCGTCCTGCTGCTGGTGGCCCGCCCCGTGTCGGTGCTGCTGTCGACGACGGGATTCGGGCTGTCGCTGGGCGAGAAGGCGTTCGCCTCCTGGGCGGGCCTACGCGGCGCCGTGCCGATCGTGCTGGCGACCATCCCGATGGTGGAGGACGTGGCGGGCGCCGACCGGCTCTTCTCCATCGTCTTCACCATCGTCGTGGTGTTCACCCTGCTGCAGGGGCCGACGCTGCCGCTGGCGGCCCGCCTGTGCCGTCTGAAGAGCGACGAACAGGCCCGCGAGCTGGACGTCGAGGCCGCCCCGCTGGAGGAACTGCACGCCGACCTGCTGGAGGTCCGGGTCCCCCGCGACTCGCTGCTGAACGGCGTGGAGATCTTCGAGCTGCGACTGCCGCAGGGCGCCTCGATCACGCTGATCGTGCGGGATGGGGCCAGCTTCGTCCCCGAGCCGACGACGGCGCTGCAGGCGGGCGACACGATGCTGGTGGTCACGACCGCGGCCGTACGGGAGGCCACGGAACGCCGCCTGCGGGCCGTCAGCCGCCGCGGCAAGCTGGCCGGTTGGTTCGGTGAGACGGGGACATAGCCGGCTCCCCCTGGCCACCAGGGCTCGCGACCTGTGGGAACAGGCCGCGCGCAAATCGTGTTCCACGCATGGGTACCATTAGCAGTCGTTCTAGGTGAGTGCCAGCCCGCGCAACCGGGCTGAGTCAGCGAGGAGGAACCGTGCCGACGTATCAGTACGTTTGCACCGAGTGCGGCGAGCCTCTGGAGGTCGTGCAGAAGTTCAGCGACGCCGCGCTGACGGACTGCCCGGCGTGCGACGGCAGGCTTCGCAAGGTCTTCTCCGCCGCGGGCATCATCTTCAAGGGCTCCGGCTTCTACCGGACCGACAGCCGCGGCTCCGGCTCGTCCTCGACCCGCAGCTCCTCCAACGGCTCGGGGTCGAACGGCTCGAAGAGCTCCTCCTCGAGCACGTCCGAGTCGTCGGGCTCGAACGGCTCGTCCTCTTCGTCGAGCTCGTCGTCGAGCTCGTCCTCGTCCTCCTCGTCGTCGTCGAGCAAGGTCGCCTGACCGGTCCGCGGACGTACCCGATCCGAAGGATCATGGCCGGTTTCCCAGGAGCCGCACCCGCCGCCCATGGTCCTTCGGACGTCCTCGCCTTCCTTTTCTCTCCCGCCGGCGCGCCCTCCGGCTTCTGACCGGAATCGGCCCGTCGCCGGCGTCATCGCCTGCCCGCCCCCAGGCGCTCGTTACGTTTGACGACGCCTCGTACAGCGGACGGATGCCGCCTCCTCCGCGAGGCGTAGCCGCGTTGAGCCGCCCCCACGTGCGGCGGCGTTTCTCCCCACCCGCCTGACGCCCCGTCCCACCGTGCCCCCTGCTGGCCACGGTGGGAGAGCAGCATGGGCGCTAAGCACATCTTTCCTCCTCCTCTGCGCAGTGCCGCCGTCCCCTGCCCGCATCCTCATGCGTGGGCGACGGCCCCCCTCCGCCCCCGTCCCCTACGTCTGGCGAAGTAGGACGGGGGCGGACGCGTGCCTCTTCGGAGGTAGCGCCACTCCCATCCAGCGCGGGACGACCGCCTTCGTTTCCACTGCGGACGATGGCCAGGTCCAGCGGAGAACCGTCCGACGCAGCGTCCGGCCGCCCCTCGGCCGAGAACTCGCGATAGTACTTGACAACTCTCCAAAGGCGAGACATTCTGACCCCGCGATCCGCTGACGCGACATATCTCGACTCTTCCAGGAGAAACCATGAGCGCACCCCCCGACGCTCGTCCCCCCGAACCCGGCGGCCCCGGCCCCGGACCCGCCCGCCGCCTCGCCGGGATCATCGCCGGGCGGCGCACCAAGTGGGTCGTGCTGGCCCTCTGGGTCGTGCTGCTGGCCGCCCTCGGCCCGCTCGCCGGCCGGCTCGGCGACGTCGAGGAGAACGACGCCGCCTCCTGGCTGCCCGGCGGCGCCGAGTCCACGCAGGTCGTCAAGCTGCAGGAACGGTTCCGCGACGACGAGACGATGCTCGCCGTGATCGTCTACGAGCGGCCGTCCGGCATCACCGCCGCCGACCAGGCCAAGGCCCGGTCCGACGTCGCGGCGTTCGCCGGGCTGCCGGGCGCGCAGCGCCCCCAGGGGCCGTTCCCCAGCCAGGACGGCAAGGCCCTGCAGACCCTCGTGCCGCTCACCGACGTCGACGTCGTCAAGGCCGTCGACGACGCCCGCGACCTGGCCGAGCGCGGCCCGCCCGGGCTGGCGGCGCACGTCACCGGCCCGGCGGGCGGCGGCGCCGACATGTTCAAGGTCTTCGACAGCATCGACGGCTTCCTGCTCATGGCCGCCGGCATCGTCGTGATCGTCCTGCTGCTGTTCATCTACCGCAGCCCGCTGCTGTGGATCGTCCCCGTGCTGAGCGCCCTGGTCGCGCTCGGCCTGGCCCAGTCGGTGGTGTACCTGCTGGCCCGGTACGCCGACCTGACCGTCAACGGGCAGAGCGCGGGCATCCTGACCGTCCTGGTGTTCGGCGTCGCCACCGACTACGCGCTGCTGCTGGTCGCCCGCTACCGCGAGGAGCTGCACCGGCACGCCGACCGGCACGAGGCCATGGAGTTCGCGCTGCGCCGCGCCGCCCCCGCGATCATCGCCTCCGCCGCCACCGTCGCGGCCGGCCTGCTGTGCCTGCTGGCCGCGGAGATGAACTCCACCGCGGGTCTCGGCCCGGTCGCCGCCGCCGGCGTGATCACCGCGCTGGCGTCCATCACCACCCTGCTGCCCGCCCTGCTGGTGATCTGCGGACGGTGGCTGTTCTGGCCGCTGGTGCCCCGCTACGACGCCAGGTACCTGGCACCCGAGGCGTACGAGGCCGAGCACGGCGTCTGGAGCCGCGTGGCCGGGCTGGTCGGCCGCCGCTCTCGGGTGATCTGGGCCGTCACGTCGATCGGCCTGGTCGCGCTGGTCTTCGGGCTGGGCTCGCTGCGGGCGCAGGGGCTGTCGGACGCCGGCCAGTTCGTCGACAAGCCCGACTCGGTGGCCGGCGCGGAGGCCGTCGCCCGGCACTTCCCGGCGGGCTCGGGCGTTCCCGCCGTCGTCATCGCCAAGGCCTCCGCGTCCCGGCAGGTCGCCGCCGCCGTCTCCGGCACGCCCGGGGTGGCCGAGCTGAGCCGTCCGGTCACCGCCGCGGGCCTGGTGCAGTACGAGGCGACGCTGCGCGACCCCGCCGACAGCAAGGCCGCCCAGCGCACCGTCGATCGCCTGCGCGACGCGGTGCACGCGGTGCCCGGCGCCGACGCCAAGGTCGGCGGCGCCACCGCCACCTCCCTCGACACCAACCGCGCCGCCGACCGCGACAACCTCGTGATCATCCCGATCGTCCTGGCGGTGGTCCTGCTCATCCTTGTCGCGCTGCTGCGGGCCCTGGTCGCCCCCCTGCTGATGATGGCCACAGTGGTGCTGTCGTTCCTGGCCTCCCTGGGCGCCAGCGCACTGGCCTTCCGGCACGTGTTCGGCTTCGAGGGGGCGGACGCCGGATTCCCTCTGCTGGCGTTCATCTTCCTGGTGGCGCTGGGCGTGGACTACAACATCTTCCTGATGCACCGCGTCCGGGAGGAGTCGCAGGCCCTCGGCACGCGCCGCGGGGTACTGCGCGGCCTCACCGTCACCGGCGGCGTCATCACCTCGGCCGGGCTGGTGCTGGCGGCCACCTTCACCGCCCTGACGACCCTGCCGCTGGTCGGCATGGTCGAGATGGGCTTCGTCGTCGCCTTCGGCGTGCTGCTCGACACGCTGATCGTCCGGTCGCTCCTCCTGCCCGCCCTGTCGCACGACCTCGGACGCCGCATCTGGCTCCCCAGCTCTCTGGGACGGCACCGCTCGTCCACCGAGCCCGACTCGGCCGAACTCCTGACCCCGGTGAGCTGACCCTCACCCTGAAGGGGCCCGGCGCCACGCCGGGCCCCTTCGCGTCGGGCCCCTTCGCGTCGGGCCCGTCCCGCGCCCGCGACGAAGATCACCAGGCCGGTTATCCACAATCGGAGACGAGGCTCCCGGCCGGATGTCGCGGATGGCTAGTGTCGGCGCCATGTCCACATTCGTTTCGCAGCCCTCCCCCTCCGAGCCCGCCGCCGAGATCGGGGTCATCGGCGGCTCCGGCTTCTACTCCTTCCTCGACGACGTCGAGGAGGTCGACGTCGACACCCCGTACGGGCCGCCCAGCGACCGCATCGCCCTCGGGGTGCTGGGCGGCCGCCGGGTCGCCTTCATCCCCCGGCACGGCCGCGACCACCGCTTCCCGCCGCACCGCATCCCCTACCGGGCCAACATGTGGGCGCTGCGGTCCCTCGGCGTGCGCCAGGTGGTGGCCCCCAGCGCGGTCGGCTCGCTGGTCGCCGAGCACGGCCCCGGCACGCTCGTCGTCCCCGACCAGCTCGTCGACCGCACGTCCGGGCGGACGCAGACGTTCTACGACGAGGGCGCCGCCATCCACCTGTCGTTCGCCGACCCGTACTGCCCGGCGGGCCGCCGCGTCGCCGTCGCGTCCGCCCGCGAAGCCGGCTGGGAACCGGTCGACGGCGGCACCCTCGTCGTCATCGAAGGCCCTCGGTTCTCCACCCGCGCCGAGTCGCGGTGGTACGCGGCGCAGGGCTGGACGCTGGTGGGCATGACCGGCCACCCCGAGGCCGTCCTGGCCCGCGAGCTGGCGCTGTGCTACACGCCGCTGTGCCTGGTCACCGACCTGGACGCCGGGATCGAGGAGGGCGAGGGCGTGACGATGGAGGAGGTCCTGCGCGTCTTCGCCGCCAACATCGACAGACTGCGCGTCCTGGTCGCCGAGCTGGTCCAGTCCCTGCCCGCCACCCGCGACTGCGCCTGCCCGAACGTCCTGGACGGCATGAAACTGCCCCTGGAGCTGCCGTGAGGGCGCCCCGTCTCCGACGGCCCCTGGCGGCGCTGTCAGCCGCGCTCGCCACCGGCCTGGCCGTGCTGGCCCTGCGCCCGCCCCCGGTCGCCACCGTCCGGGTGCTGGCCGCCGCCCGCGACCTGCCGTCCGGCACCGTCCTGAGCGCCCGCGACCTGCGCCCGCTGTCGCTGCCGCCCGACGCCGTCCCCGCCGGGGCGTTACGCGCGAACGCCGTCGGCCGCACCCTCGCGGGCCCCATGCGCCGGGGCGAGCCGCTCACCGACGCCCGCCTGCTGACCAGTGGCCTCCTGCGCGGCTACGGCGCCAACACGGTCGCCACCCCCATCCGCATCGCGGACGCGGGGGTGGCACGCCTCCTCCGCCCCGGCGACCGAATAGACGTGCTCACCACGCCGTCACCCGACACCCCGTTCTCCCGCACGGTGGTCTCCTCGGCCCCGGTGGTGGCTGTACCCAGGCCTCGCTCCGACCAGGGAGCCCTGATCGTCCTGGCCACAGACCGCCCCCAGGCCGCCGCTCTGGCCGCGGCAGGCTCCTCCCTGTCCGTGACGATCTCCGGCGCGCCGGCCGACCCGCCGCAGGACGACAGCCGCTGGTGAACCGGATGGCCCCCTATACCGGCGAAACCGAAAGTTGATATTCTCCGGTCCGCACCGCGCTACAGGCCGCCGGACCGCTCAACGACCCGACGCTCGCCACACCCGGACACTCAGCCCCGTCTGCCAGCCCCCCAGTCGATGCCAAGCGGGACGACACACCCCACCGGTCCAGCCACCCCAACACCGAAGCGAACCACCAGCAGCGCGCCACCCAAGACCTTTGGAAACTCGCTGCGCGGGCTGCCGGTCGGGTCAGGTAGCTGACGCGGTAGTTGGCGGCGCTGCGGGGCACTTGGCGTCGCGTGGTTAGGCGGCCGTCCCGTCGCGTCTGGACGAGCCTGGTGCGCTGGCCGTCCAGCGTCGCCGGCAGTGCACGCGGCCTGCGTGAGCGCCTCGACCGGTGAGGGGCGTCACCACACAGATGGAGGGGGCTTAGCTGCGAGGGGGCGCTCAGTCGTCGCCTTCGGAGCCGAATTCCCAGTGCCACGGCTCGAAGGGATTGCTGTAGGCCCAGGCGGGGTGGAACCAGCCGTACTTCTTCGAGTTGGCCTCCATCCAGCGGAACTGCACAGAGCCCGCGATCTGCACGCCGCCGCAGAGGTCGACGGCCTGACCGCGGCCGTGGTTGCTGGTGCCGGGGACGGCCGCGAACCCGGGTCGCTCCGCGTACACCCGATGCTGCTCCGAAAGGCTGCGGTAGGAGTCGGTCACGCAAATGTCGCGTCCGAACCGCCGCTTGTAGGCGTCGTTGAGCTTGTAGAAGCCCAACGCCGCGTCCGCCCGCAACTGCTCGCCCCGCTGCGGCAGCGGGCACAGGTAACGGGAGGGGATCAGCCCGTTGGGGAACCTGCGGGCGCCCGCGGCCAAGTACTTGGGACACATCGCCTGCAGGCGCTTGTCGCGGTCGGCGCGCATCCGGTCGAGCATCGCGGTGAGCTGCTTGGTGAGCTGTTCCGACCTGTCCCGCAGGCCTTGGACCTGCTGCTCCAGCTTGGTCTGCGCCACGGCGTTGCGCGACTGCAGCTCCTGCGCCGTCGAGGCCAGCCGCTGCCGCCGCTGCTGCAGGTCGTCGGCCTGTCGCACCAGCGCCTGCCGCCCTCCGGCGATGTAGGCCATGTCCGCCGTCGACCGCAGCCCCTCGCCGGCCTCCCCAGAGAAGATCGACATCGCGCCCCCGGCCCCCGGCTGCTGGTAGGAGGCGTTGGCCAGCCGGGCCACCGGCTGGCGGATCCGGTTGAGCTCGGCCTCGGCCGCCGCCAGGTCCTTGAGGGTGTCCCGCAGCTTGGCCTGCGAGCCGGCCAGCTCCTTCTTGCGGTCCTCCATCTGGCGGGTGGCCTTCTGCAGTTCCGTGCGCGCCTTGTCCGCCTCACGGCGCAGCGAGTCCACGGTGTCGCGCTGGCGCGTGGCGGCACCCGTGTGCGGCGCGCCGACCACGGCGAATATCACCAGGAAGACCGCGGTCAGCGCCGCCGACCGAGGAACTGGCACGTCGGATTCCTCCTGATGCCTGAAGCGGGGAACAGCGGCAGGAACGCTACTACAGCTTCACCATGAACTGGGCGTAACCGAGGTCATCGAGTGCGGTAACCATTCCTTTGACACCATTCGCGAAGGAACGGGTGCTCTGACCAGCGCGGAGGGCACATCCGTGGCCGCTCCCGCTGGCGCCGCCGCTCCCGCTGCGTCGGTGAGACGGTCGGCCGGCTCCGCGGCGACGCGGCGGCCTTCCGCGGCGGCGTCGAACGCGACGTCGGCGTCGGCCGCGGCGGCACGTACTCCCCGACCGTCGGATCAATGGGGACCGGCGACGGCGCCACCCGCGCCTGCGCCGTAGCGGCGGTCTCCGGCTCGGCCGGCGGCGCGTCCCGGCGCACCCCCACCACTCCGATCACCACGACGACCGCGACGACCCCACCACCGACGAGAAGCCCTCTACGTGGCCGCCGCCCATCGGCGCCCTCCGCCATTGGTCCACCACGATGCCGTCCCGTCACGGCACCGAAGCGTACCGGCAGCGCCGGATCCGGCCTAGAGGACACCGTTTAAGGGGGCGCGATCGCTCGCCGCTTCCCCTACCCTGTATGTGCTGTCCGCTAGGCTCTAGCGAGACAGGCCTCCGTAGCTCAGGGGATAGAGCACCGCTCTCCTAAAGCGGGTGTCGCAGGTTCGAATCCTGCCGGGGGCACACGGGTGACCAGCACCAGAGAGTCCCTGACCAGCGAACGCCGGTCAGGGACTCTCTGTCGTATGCGGCCTTGTGCGACCTGGCCGACCTCGAAGCTCGCATCGCCCTGGAGCGACTCTTCACCCGCTACCCGCATCTGACCCTTGCCACCGCTGACCTGCCGCGAGTGCGGTCAATGTTCACCCGCGCCTGGGCACACTTGCCCGTCGCGCTCGACCAGGGGCCGACAATTCGTGGTGGCGGAGCCAGAACATGAGGCCGACGGCCCAGCGATAAACGCGGCACTGCGCGGCCTGCTGGACGCGGTCGCCCCCGGCGGCACGCTGCTCGTGGTCAGCCATGACCTCGCCGACCTCCCGCCGGGTGACGAATTCGACCCCAGTCCCGCCGTCGTGGGGCCAGTTCCCGGTGTGGTGGACAGTCGCCGGCGAAGTCACGCCCGCCGACCTGGACGACGCCCGCGCCGCCCTCCGCGCCTTCCGTTCGCCCTCGGCGGGGGCGGTGGCGGTCGGGTCGCCGAGCACGCCCGACGGCGACCGGGTGGCGAGCCCGGATGAGGTTGCCGAAGCAGTGTTCGACCACGTTGCGGTGTCAAAAAGCGGTGCATGCCGTCCCGGTTGTCCTTGCCGTCCCGGTTGTCCTTGCGGGCCCGGTTGGCGAGCTGGTCACGGCGTTCGGGAGTCGCCGCGGGGATCTCGCGGGGGCGCAGATGTGCCGGATACGGCGGGCGGGGTAGCGCTTGTCGCCCAGTAGCACGACCGGCCCCGCGCACGGCCGACGTGAGGTGCCTGCAGCCGGCCTATGACCGGCTGGTCGGGGGGCGTCGTGGCCTGTGGGCGGTGTCTCCCTGAAGGAGTTGTGGGTCAGGGCTTCGGTCGTTCGGGAGGGGGGCGGGTGGCCGGGGGCCATTGTTCTGGGCCAGGTCTCCGGGGGGCGTCGTGGCGGTCTCGGTGGAAAGGACGTACGTCCTGACAATTATTGAAGCTTGCACCAAACCGTTACCAAACGATCAGACCACCATTTGACCGCAAAGAGTAGTCAATGCGTCTATTTGGGCCGACGAAGCCATGCTTACGATGTCTCTACAGACAAGTCGGAATAGCTGTAAATTTCTTCAGGTCGACGCGAATCGACGGGGGGACGAAGATGAACGCGACACCCGCCTCCGGCGCCGGTGGGCAAGAGGCCGTCCAGCGGTCGCTGGAGAACCTGGCGAGCAGGCTCGAGAAGACGCGGGGGCTGCGCGACGGTCACGCCCTGCTGCACCTGTCCGGTGCGGGCGGGGGGACGTACGTGCTCTCCACCCAGCGCGGCGAGGCGGCGGTATCCAGGAGCGAGGCCGGGGCCGTCCGCTCCGACGAACCGCCGGTGGTCGAGGTGATGGGAGACGCCGAGACCGTCCGGGCGATCCTGGACGGCGAGATCGACGCCCGCGAACGCTTCCTGCAGGGGGGCCTGCAGGTACGCGGCGACCTTCGCTACCTCAGTGACGTCGCCCTCGAACTCGGGCTGCTCAAGCACCCGCTGTAAGCCGCACGAAAGGAACACTGTCATGGCCGACACGGTCGAGACGGTCGGCCTGGTCCAGCGGGTCGCCGCGTCCTCCGCGTTCACCTGCGCATGGATCGGGCCCACGCCCGCCAACGTCGAGCTGCTCACCGTGACCAACGACGGCACGGCGCCCGACATCTCGCTGGCCGCCAGCCTCACCCAGATGCTGTCCGGCGCGGCCACCAACTACCGGGAGGTCCGGGCCTCGCATGCCAGCGACGACGCCAAGATCCTCACACTCGAGATCGATCCGGTGTAGCCGAAGGAGAAGGCCATGGCCGAGACGCAGGGCTTCGTCCAACGGTTCACCTGGCTGTCGGGACCGATGGCCTGCACGTGGATCGGCGTCGACGACGCGCACGCCGAGCTGCTGACCCTGGAACCTCCGGAGTCCGGCGACAGCGGGATGGGTGACGCGCTGGTCGACGCGATCCTGGGGGGCCGGCAGGTCAAGGTGCTCCATGCGGACGACTCCTCCAAGATCACGGGGGTGGAGCTGCCGGCACCCGACGTCGTCGCGCAGCCGCTGCAGATGGACGCGATGGAGGTGACCCAGGCGATCCAGGACCTGTCCCACTCGGTGCCGCTCATCGCGCGGAAACGCACGGTCGTGCGCGTCTACCTGAGCTACCACGGCACCGCGCCGGTCACGGTCTCGGGTGAGCTGACGGCGCGGCACTCGGCCGGCGGCCCGGAGGAGATCCTGCTGTCCGAGAACACGGTGACGCTGAACCCCGCGGACGCCGGCAACGTCGCGCTCGCCCGCTCGGACGCGTCCCGGACACTGAACTTCGTCCTGTCCGGCGCGGACGTTCCGCCCGGCCCGCTGACACTGCGGATCAACCGGGTGACCGACGCGCTGACCGGGGCGAGCCTGTCCGTGGGCGGCGAACGGCGGCCGATCCTCTACTTCCACGAGGGCGCGCCGCTTCGGGTGCGGGTGATCGCCTTCACCTACCAGTGGGGCACGCCGCCGAGCACGGTGGCGCCGACCGACCGCGACATGCGCCTGCTGCTGTCCTGGCTGGGGCGGGCGTACCCGGTGGCGGAGGTCCAGAGCACCCAGGGCAGCGTCGCGGCGACGGCGGTTCCGCCGTTCGGCTGCGGTGACATCAACGCCCAGCTGGCCGCGATCCGCGCCGTGGACGTCAACGCGGGCACCGACGCGCGCACCCACTACTACGGGCTGGTCAGCGACGCGGGCTTCTTCATGCGGGGATGCGCGGCCGGCATTCCGACGGGCGCACCCGACCCCGGGACCGTGGCCAGCGGGCCGACCGGGCCGAACAGCTGGGGCTGGGACCTCGACGGGTCGTACGGCGACTGGTACGGAGGGCACGAGATCGGGCACACGCTGGGCAGGCTGCATCCGGGGTTCTGCGGGGAGTCGCAGGACGACCTGAACAACTACCCGTTCCCCGCGGGGCAGTTGTCGGCGACCGGTGACGGGTTCGCCGGGTTCGACGTCGGTGACCCCACCAACGCCCTGCCGTTGCGGGCGCTGCCGGGCACCCAGTGGCACGACTGCATGACCTACTGCGATCGCCAGTGGCTGTCGGTCTACACCTACCTGGGGATCAGGGAGCGCCTGCGGCAGGAGGACGCCCTGCCCTCCGCGGCCAGGCGGGCCGGACGGGCCCGGATCCCGCAGGTCGCCGCCGCGGGCGGTGGCGGCCGTCCCGACCAGCGGCGCTTCCCCGGGGTCGTCCCCGCGGCCGGGCCGCGGGCGAAGGAGCCGGCCGGGCCGGAACCGGAGGAGGCGACCGCCAGTGTCGTCGCCCAGGTCGACCTGACCCGGCGGCGCGGGACCATCTCCCACGTCAACGCGGTGCCGAACCTGGAGCCGTCCCCGCGGCAGGAAGGAGCCGAAGCCGTAGTTCGGGTGGTCGACCAGGACGGGAGGTCTCTCGTCGATCATCCGGTCCCCGTCAAGCTGAACTCGGAACTGGGCAGCGGCGACGCTCGCACCGGGATCGTCGACGCCGTCGTCACCGTCCCGGCCGGAGCCTCGGCGATCGAGCTGCTCGTCGGCGACCAGGTGGTGGACAGCTTCCGGCTGGGCGGCCCGCCGCCGCGGATCGGTTCGGTCCGGGTGCTGCCGGTGCAGGACGGGGTGCGGATCGCGGTCGATCTCGACCGGCCGGCCGAGGCGGGCCACACGTTCGCGCTGCAGGTCAGCCGGGACGGCGGCGACACCTGGGAGACCGTGGGGGTGTCCCTGGAGCAGCCGCCCTTCCACCTGCCGCAGCCCGCGGCGGCCGGTCCGGCCGCGCGCGGTGAGCTCATCTTCAAGGTGATCGCGACGAACGGTCTCGCCAGCTCCGAGGCCACCAGCGCACCCACCCGGTTGAGCTGAGCCGGGTCGGTCGCGTCGGCGCGGTGCTCGGGCGGCGGTAGCTCGCGGCACCGCACCGGCCCGGCCGGAACGACACCCGAGGTCAGCGGGTGTGTTAACCGCCGCCTTATCGCGTCTCTGGGGCAATGGGAGCATGCGGATACTGGTGGCCGAAGACGAGTGTTTCCTTGCCGACCTGGTCGCCGAGGGGTTGCGCGAGCAGGCGATGGCGGTCGACGTCGCCTATGACGGGGCGGCCGCGTGGGAACGCCTGTCGGTCAACGAGTACGACGTGCTCGTGCTGGACCGCGACCTGCCCCACATGCACGGCGACGAGATCTGCCGCGAGCTGGCCCAGCGCGGCGAGACGGTGCGCATCCTGATGCTGACCGCCTCCGGCGCGGTGCACGAACGGGTCACCGGGCTCAATCTGGGAGCGGACGACTATCTGGCCAAACCGTTCGCCTTCGACGAGCTGGTGGCGCGGATCCGCGCGCTGGGCCGGCGGGCCGGCCCGCCGCTGCCTCCGGTGCTGGAACGCGCCGGCATCACCCTGGACACCGCGCGGCGGCAGGCCGTCCGCGACGGCCGCTTCCTGCCGTTGTCGCGCAAGGAGTACGCGGTGCTGGAGGTGCTGATGCAGGCGCGGGGCATGGTCGTCAGCACCGAGGAGCTCCTCGAACGGGCCTGGGACGAGCACACCGACCCGTTCACCACCGTCGTGAAGGTGACGATGAGCAAGCTGCGGGCCAAGCTCGGCGACCCGCCCGTCATCGTCACCGTCCCGGGAAGCGGGTACCGGCTGTGAGTCCGGTGCGGGCCGTCTGGTCGGGCATCCGGGGGTCGATACGGACGCGGATGACGCTGCTCTACAGCGGCGTGTTCACGGTCATCACCGGCGGCGTGCTGGTGGCCGCGCAGCAGGTGGAGCAGGTCGTCGTGGGGCGGCGGGTGCAGGACTTCCCCAAACGGGTGGCCAGCACGGTCCCGTGTCACGCGCGGCCGGCCCACGCGCCGTGCTCGGTCGTCCCCTACGAGGCGCCGCGGGGCGGTGTGCCAGGTGCGGACGAGCTGAACGACGGCAGGACCGAACTGCAGCACAGCCTGGTGAGTTCGCAGCGGCTCATCACCCTGATCACGATCGCGGTGATCACGGTGCTGGCGTTCGCGGTGTGCTGGTGGCTCACCGGGCGGCTGCTGCGGCCGCTGCACCGCGTCACCGCCACCGCCCGCCGGCTGTCGCTGTCCACCCTCCACGAACGCATCGCGCTCACCGGGCCGCAGGACGAGCTGAAGGAACTCGCCGACACCTTCGACGCGATGCTGGACCGGCTGGAACAGGCGGTGGCCAGCCAGCGCCGCTTCGTCGCCAACGCCTCCCACGAGCTGCGCACGCCGCTCGCCGTCCAGCGGACCGCCATCGAAGTCGGCCTGGCCGACCCCTCCCCCGCGAAGGTCGCCAGGATCCGGGCCGAGCTGTTGCGCAACACCCAGCGGTCCGAACGGCTCATCGAGGGCCTGCTCGTCCTGGCCCAGGGCGAACGCGGCCTCGACGCCCGCGCCCCGGTGGATCTCACGGTCGTGGTGGAGCAGGTCGTCAAGGACCATCGCCCGCTCGCCGAACGCGGCGCCGTCACCGTCGAGGCCGGCTTCGCCGCGCGCCCGGTCACCGTCCCCGGCGACGAGGTGCTGCTGACGCGGCTGGTGGCCAACCTGGTGCAGAACGCGATCCGGCACAACCACCCCGGCGGGCACGTCCTGGTGGAGGTGTCCCCCGGCACCGGGCTGGTGGTCCGCAACACCGGTCCGCGGGTCCCGCCGGACCAGGTCGGTGCCCTGTTCGAGCCCTTCCGGAGGCTGCACCCGGACCGGACCGGCTCGGGCGACGGCGCGGGGCTCGGCCTGTCCATCGTCGCGGCCGTCGCCCGCGCCCACGACGGCACCGTGCGCGCCACGGCGAACCCGGACGGCGGGCTCACCGTGACCGTGGCCCTCCCGGCGCTGCCCCCGGTCCCGGCCGTTGAGTCCCTTCCCGAAGCCTCAAGGTGATCCGGCGCACCACCGGCCGGCACATGGGGCTTCGGTGGTCGTCGCCTCCAAGCGCGCACCGTCGTGGCGGGCAGAGCCTCACAGCCGAAACTCCGCGCCCCCATGCCGTGCAGGTGGCGGGGTTCAACTGGTCAAGTGGCGCGGTCGAACGGGAACGGGGGG